>NZ_JALLAL010000047.1:0-22754 GCF_023062615.1 Brachybacterium sp. Marseille-Q7125
CCCCCCCGCCGCCCCCCGCCGGCGCGCGCGCGCCGCGCCGTCGGCGGCGTGTTTGGCGCCGGGGCGGGGGAGAGGTCGCCCCACACCGACGCCTCGGCCGGGTCCTCGTGCTCAGGCTCCACTGAGGCCGTGGACGCCGCCGCGGTCCCAGACGTGCGTGCGGCGTCGGGGTGGGCTGCTGGTTCTGGCGCTGCTTCAGCCGGGGACGGCACGATCGGTGCCATGGCCGCGGTCGCCCCGAGATCGAGGTCCTCGCTGTCAGGGGCATCCTCGCGCGCCTCGCCGTCGCCGAGGTCGCCGTCCTCGGTCCGGTCATCGGCTCGCGGGGTATCGCCATCTGCGAAGGGAAGATCCTCGTCCACGAGCACCCGGGCGGCGGGGTCGATCGCGAGGATCCACTGCCGCGCCACCTCGGGCGTGGAGGGGTTCTGGACCAGGGCGCGGTGCAGCTCGGGATGCTCCTGGACCAGACGCAGCAGACGCTCCGGCGCAGTGCCGGGATCCTGCGCCTCCTGAGCCGCGGATCGCGGGTCGGTCATCGCATCCTGCCTTCCTGGTTCCATCGCACCGCACACGGCGCGAGCGCCCCGGCACGGCGCCCGGGCGACTGTCGACCCAGCAGAATTGCACAGGCCAGCCTGTTCTAGCTCGGATTCGAGGGCGGATACGGGCGCAGATCACGCCCCGCCGCGGTGTCTCAGACCTCGCCTTCGACCTCATCCGCGCTGATCACCGGCAGGGTCGTGGTGTGCGTGAGGGGCTCTCCGTGCGGATCCAAGGCACGCACCTTGAGCCAGTAGTAGCCGTGGGGACCGAGCGTCAGGGTCAGCTCGCCGTCCTCCCCGATCGCCGGGAACTCATCGCCGCCGAACAGGTCGCGCACCGTCCGCCGCGCCAGGCCGCCGAGCTCCAGGGTCGTGGTCACGGGGCGGCCGGAGAGGTTGAACACGCACAGCAGCGTCTCCGCGTGCTCCTCGGCCTCCTCCCCATGCTCGGAGCCGTCGTAGGTGCGGGTGAAGGCCAGCACCCGCTCGGAATCCGCCGGGATGTTGCGGTAGGCGCCCATGCCGAAGGCGTCGTGCTCGCGCCGCACCGCCAGCATCCACCGCACGAAGTGCAGCAGGGAGCTGGAGTGTGCCATCTGCGCTTCCACATTGGTGGTGGAGTAGTGGTAGACGAGCGACTGGATGACCGGCAGGTACAGCTTGCCGGGGTCGGTGATCTCGGAGAACCCGGCATTGCGGTCCGGGGTCCACTGCATGGGGGTGCGCACCGCATCGCGGTCATCCAACCAGATGTTGTCCCCCATCCCGATCTCATCGCCGTAGTACAGGAACGGCGAGCCGGGCAGGGACAGCAGCAGCGCGTGGATCAGCTCGAGCTCGCTGCGGGAGTTGTCCAGCAGCGGGGCCAGGCGCCGACGGATGCCGATGTTCGCGCGCATCCGCGAATCCGGTGCATACCAGCCCAGCATCGCCGAGCGGTCTTCGGGGGAGACCATCTCGAGGGTCAGCTCATCGTGGTTGCGCAGGAATGTGCCCCACTGCGCACCCGTCGGGATCTCCGGGGTGTCCTCGAGGATGTCGATGATCTGCCGGGCCGAGCCCTCGCGCAGCGCGTAGAAGATCCGCGGCATCACTGGGAAGTGGAAGCACATGTGGCATTCGGGCGCGTCCTCGGAACCGAAGTACTCCACCACATCGCGCGGCCACTGGTTCGCCTCGGCGATGATCACGCGGCCGGGCCAGTTCTCATCCACGAAAGTCCGCAGTTCCTGCAGGAACTCATGCGTGGCCGGGAGGTTCTCCCCGTCGGTCCCCTCCTCCTCGAACAGGTACGGGATGGCATCGGCGCGGAATCCGTCGATCCCCTTGTCCAGCCAGAACCGCACCACATCGAACACCGCCTCGCGCACCGCGGGGTTCTCGAAGTTCAGGTCCGGCTGGTGGGAGAAGAAGCGGTGCCAGAAGAACTGCCGACGCACCGGGTCGAACGTCCAGTTCGACTCCTCGGTATCCACGAAGATGATGCGCGCTTCCTGGTACTTCTCGTCGGTGTCGGACCACACGTAGAAATCGCCGTAGGGACCCTCGGGGTCGGCGCGGGACTCCAGGAACCAGGGGTGCTTGTCCGAGGTGTGGTTCATCGGCAGGTCGATGATCACGCGGATGCCGCGCTGATGCGCCTCGGAGACCAGGCGCTCGAAGTCGGTGATGGACCCGAACTCCGGCAGCACCGCCTCATAGTCGGAGATGTCATAGCCGCCGTCACGCAGCGGGGAGGCGAAGAACGGAGGCAGCCACAGGCAGTCGATGCCCAGCCATTGCAGATAGTCCAGGCGCTCGATCAGGCCGGTGAAGTCCCCGGTGCCATCCCCGTTGCCGTCTGCGAAGGCGCGCACGAGCACTTCGTAGAACACGGCCTTGCGGTACCAGTGGGGGTCGTAGTCCACCCCGGGGCCTTGCGGGGTGAACTGGGCGGAGTTCAGGGCCATCGGGTCCTCCAGGACGGGCAGGTGGGGGATGGAGCGTGGCTCCACAGTAGTCGGCTCCGTACGATGAGCGTGCGCGTCGCATCCGCAGACGGGTGCGGCAGGACGGATCGGGGGATGGTCATGGGACAGCCGTATCAGCAGGGGCAGCAGTGGTCGCCCGGAGCGCCGACGGAGCGGCCGCGGCGCTCGCGGACGGGCATGTGGATCGCGGTGGTCTGCGCGGTGCTCATCGTCGTGGTCGGCGTCGTGGCGGTTCTTGGGGGAGTGCTGTACCTGGTGTCCCGCGACGGCGGCGGGGGCGCCGGGGGCGGGGACCCCACCGATGATGCCGCCGTCGCCACCTACGAGGGCGACTACTTCACGTTCGACTATCCCGAGGGCTGGGTGGACCTCAGCGACGCGGAGGGCTTCGTCGATGCGGGCGGGTTGGTGGAGGTCGCCGACGAGGAGCCCGGGGAGGAGCTCGGGGACGTCTCGCCGAACGACCTGCGCGTGTACATGTACTCGACCACGTACGGAGCGCAGACCGAGTGCCGGGCGCAGGCGGTCTGGAGCGGATTCAACTGGGACGACGCTGGTGATCCGCAGGAGCAGGATCCGACGACCATCGGGGGCGAGGAGATGTTCGTCCAACGGGTCACCGGCACCCATCAGGGGCAGGACGCGGTCAGTGAGATGTACTGCATGGACCTGGGGTCCAACGTGGTCCAGATCGTGGCCGAGCACCATGGCGGCGCGGAGCTCGGCCCGGAGCTCACGGCGATCCTGGACAGCTGGGTCTGGAAGGTCTGAGCCTGCCTCACACGAGGCCGGGTTCCGCGCCATCGGCAGCGAGCCGATGTCTGGTGTAACGGAGGGACACGCTGATGGGAGAGTCGCAGGAGCACTGGGGGCGCGCGCCCGAGCTGGGGCAGGCACCGCCGCAGCGTTCGCGCGCGGGCTGGTCGATCGCACTGGGGTGCGCCCTGCTGGCGGTGGTCATCGGCACGGTCGCGGTGCTGGGGGGGAGTGGTCTATCTCGCCACCCGTGATGGGAACAGCGGCAGCGGCGGCACCGGAGAGTCCGTGGAGCCCGTACCCGAGGTGGAGCTGACCACGTTCGAGGGTGACGACTTCCGGATCGACTATCCCAAGAGCTGGGTGGATCTCAGCACGGATTCCATGTTCACCAAGATCGGTGGAATTCTCGCGCTCGCCGATGAGCGCCCGGGGGACGAGCTGGAGGATGTGTCCCCGAATGCGCTGAAGATCTATAAGTACACCTCCACCACGGCCGCCGATGCGTCCTGCGCAGAGCAGATCAAATTCACCCCGATGTGGTGGGATGAGCACGAGATGCCCGAAAAAGTGGACGGCGCTCAGCTGGGTGGTCAGGAGATTGCCGCCTACATGGTCGATGGAACCCTCGAGGGACAGCCGATCCACAGCATCATGTACTGCCGCAATATCGGGCCGAACATGCTGCAGGTGGTCGCCACGACCCATGGCTCCGCGCAGCTGAGCCCCGAACTGCAGGCGATCCTCGACAGCTGGCAGTGGATAGACGGCTGAGAGTGGATAGACGGCTGAGAGTGGATAGACGGCTGAGCGGGACCACCGTCGCTCAGCCCCACAAAAACTGACCCTGTGAGGTGAGGCACAGGGGCGGGTAGAATCTGTCTGCAGCGGCGGGAGTGCTGCCACATCGGTGCGCACCACGCAGACGTGCCACCGACGACACCACTGGGGCAAGGGGACATGATGAGCCAGAACTACAGCTTTCCGCCGATGCAGCAGAGCTCCCCGATGCCACCACCGAACCGTCTGGCGCAGGGCAGTTCCCGCACCGGGCTGTGGCTGGCGCTCGGCTGTCTGGCCCTGGCCCTGATCCTCGGCGTGCTGGGTCTCGGCGGCGGCGCCGCCTACTTCCTGCTGCGCGACGACCAGGGCGGCAGTGGCGCCGTCGGCCAGGAGGAGCCGGAGGAAGATCCGGGCGAGAGCCCCGAGGAGGATCCCGGTGAGAGCCCGGAGGAGGACCCGGGCGAATCGCCCGAGGAGGACCCGGGCCAGAGCCCCGAAGAGGATCCCGGTGAGAGCCCGGAGGAGGATCCCGGGCAGAGCCCCGAGGAGGAACCCGTCGGCGACGGCGGCACGATCGACCATGACCTGTTCTCGCTCACCTATCCCGCCGGATTCACCGACACCAGCGACGACGAGGACTTCACGAGCCTCGGTGGCGAGGTGCGGCTGACCGATACACAGACGGTAGGGTCGCTGCCCCGTCGAGAGGTCAAGATCTACCACTTCAGCAATGGGGCCGACGCGAAGACCGAATGCGAGGTCGCGCTCATCTGGGCCGGTCCCCTGTGGGACAGCGTGGATCAGAAGTCCGAGGTGGATACCGGGACCCTCGGCGGTCGGGAGGGGTCCACGATCATGGTCATCGGCACGTACCAGGGCGAGCCCGCGATGTCGACGATGTACTGCACGGATGTGGACGGCAAAGTGGTGCAGGTGGCCATCGAGGCGTTCGGCGAGAACGTCGATCAAGACCCCGACCTGCTCGGCATCCTGGAGAGCTGGAGCTGGAAGATCTGAGCGGCGCGCGGACCCACCGACCATCGGCCGCCGCCCGCCGCTGATCTCAGCGCTGCACGCGCCAGTCCACGGCGGGCGCCCCCTGCGCGGCCAGCAGCTCGTTGACCCGCGAGAACGGCCGCGAACCGAAGAACCCGCGCGAGGCCGACAGCGGGCTGGGATGCGGGCTCGCCACATGCGGCACCTCGCCCAGCAGCGGCACCAGAGAGCGAGCATCGGCCCCCCACAGCAGCGCCACGAGCGGACCGCCCCGCTGCACGAGCGCCCGCAGCGCCTGCTCGGTGACCTCCTCCCAGCCACGCCGCCGATGCGAGGCCGGGGTACCCGGCCGCACCGTGAGCACCCGGTTCAGCAGCAGCACCCCCTGGTCCTGCCAGGCGCTCAGATCTCCATGCGGTGCCGGCGGGATGCCCAGATCCGCCTCGAGCTCCCGATAGATGTTCTGCAGGGAGCGCGGCAGCGGCCGCACCGCGCGATCCACCGCGAAGGACAGGCCGATCGGATGCCCCGGCGTCGGATAGGGATCCTGCCCCACGATCAGCACCCGCACCTCGGACATCGGCCGGGTGAAGGCCCGCAGCACCTGATCACCCGCCGGCAGGTACCCGCGGCCGGCGGCGGTCTCCGCGCGCAGGAAATCCCCGAGCTCGCGCAGCCTCCCCTCCACGGGGGCGAGGGCCTCAGCCCAATCGGGGGCGATGATCTCGGTCAGCGGTCGCGGCATGCGGCCAGTCTCGCACCACCGGCGCCCGCCCGGCGCGCCGGAGCGATCAGCGCCGATGTGCTCGCTACCGTGGATCCATGCCCGATTCCGCCGCCGCCCACCCCGCGCCCGTCCCGGGACTGAGCGCCCGTGACCGGCAGATCCTCGAGCTCGAAGGACGCACCTTCCGGTACGTCGGCGCGAAGGAACGGGCCATCCGCGAACAGATCGGCATCTCCAAGATCGCCTACTACGTGCGGCTGAACACCCTGCTGGATGATCCCGCCGCCCTGCAGGCGGCCCCGGCGCTCATCAACCGGCTGCGCGCCCGCCGCACCACCGCCGAGGGCGCGACCGCCCCGCAGCGGGACGGCCGCGTGGCCTGAGGCACGGCGCATCGGGGCGTGTGCTCCGCGACCGCGCCGGGTGAAGCGGGTTTAATGGGGCCGTGGCTGATTCCCAGTATCCCTACCCGCCGGACCGTTTCGACGACGAGGCCGATGCCGTCTCCTTCCATGGGGCGCATCGGGCCGAGCTGCCGTTCTGGCGGGAAAACCTGCTGTACATCGCCATTATCGGCGCGGCCGTCGTGATGCTCGTGGTGTTGCTGTTCCTCATCGGCAATATGGGCGGCGACGGCGATGACCGCGCCCAGGACCCCACCACGCAGGCGGAGACCACCGCCGAGGAGTCCGAGCCGGAGGGCGAGGATGGCGAGGAGGAGTCCGAGGAACCGGCTCCCGAACCGGACCGCAGCGTCGCGGTGCGCGTGGTCAACGCCGCGGGCATCAACGGGCTGGCCGGCTCGTGGCAGGAGACCCTGCAGGGCAGCGGCTGGGAGAACGTCGGGGTGGCCACCGCCGACAACCGCCAGGAGCAGTCCGTCGTCTTCTACCGCAGCAGCGAGGATCAGGCCACCGCGCAGGCGCTCGCCGATGAGGTGGGCGCCGGGGAGGCCCGCCAGAGCGACGAGTACGACAGCCCCATCACCTTCATCGCCGTGCAGACGCCCGAGGAGGTCGGCGGCGGCGAGGGCTGACCCGAGCCCAGCCTGCCGCCCGCGACCTGCTGCCGGGGGGAAAGCCCCCGCCCGCGCCCACCCGCCAGCAGCCAGATCTTCCTCTGCTCTCCCTACACCTGCGCGCTTGCGCCTCCTCCGCGCCCCGGACGGGCTCATGATGTCCCTATAGCGGGCCGGGGAGCGGGAGGACGTGGCGGTCATGGGGACAGGGTCGATCACGCGGCAGATGATCCGGAGGGATCTGCTGCGGGACCGAGGGGCCAGCACCGCGCTACTGGCCGTGGTCATGCTCAGCGCCCTGTTGATGGCCTCCGGCACTATCGTCGTCGAACGTCTGGCCGGGGCGAGCACGCAGCTGTTCGCCCAGACCCGGCCCCCGCATTTCCTGCAGATGCACACCGGCGAGGTGGACCGAGCGGCGCTCGAGGACTTCGCCGCGGGTCATCCGGAGCTCGACACCTGGATGATCGAGCGCACCGTCGGCGTGGACGGCTCCGACATCTCCTGGCACGCCCCGGACGGGGGCGACGCGGGCACGCTCTCGGACAGCCTGGTGGACAACCTCTTCGTCGAGCCCAATGAGGAGTTCGACCTGATGCTCGATGGAGCGGGGGAGATCGCCCGCCCCGGCCCCGGAGAGGTGTACATCCCGCTCATCTACCAGCAGCGCGAGGGGCTTGATCCCGGGGACGTGCTGCGCATCGACACCGGTCACGAACAGGTGGACCTCACTGTGGCGGGAACCGTGCGCGATGGCCAGATGGCCTCCTCGCTCTCCTCCTCGGTGCGCTTCGTGATCTCCGCGCAGGATTGGCAGCGGCTCGAGGCGGGTGAGAGGTTCTCCCACGAGATCATCGTCGAGTACCGGCTGACGGACCCGTCCGCAGCCGGTGCACTGCAGGCCGCGTACCAGACCGCCCCCGGAGTGCCCACTAACGGGCAGGCCGTCACGATCGAGCTGATCCGTCTGATGTACGTGATCAGCGACGGGCTCGCGGCCTTCGCCCTCATCGCGGTCAGCGTGATCCTGCTGCTCATCGCGCTGCTGAACATCGTCTTCGTGATCCGCGGGACGCTCGAGGATGATGTGCGCCAGATCGGGACGCTGCGTGCCATCGGCCTTCCGCCCGGCTTCATCGCCGGGCTGTACCTGGGGCGGTTCCGGGTCCTCGCGGCGGCGGGCTGCCTGCTGGGAAGTCTCGCCGCGGTGCCGGCTGCGGCGGTGCTCACCCGCGGGCTCTCCGCCGCCTATGCCGCAGCGCCCATCGGACCGGCCACGGTCCTCGCACCGCTCGCGACCCTGGTGGTCGTGTACCTCGTGATCGTGCTCTCATGCCGGATGGTGCTGCGGGACGTCGGGAGGGCGAGCGTCGTGACCGCCCTGGTGCAGGGCACGCTGCACGCTCCCCGCCGCCGCCCCCGCCGGACCGGCCGCGGCATGGCGCGCAGCGCCCTTTCGCGGGTCCGTCCCCGCGGGGTGAACCGGCGCCTCGCCCTCCTCACCCTGCTGCGGCAGGCGCGGTCCTGGGCGCTGCTGCCCGCGGTCTACGCCCTGGCCGCCATCGCCGTGATCGTGCCGGCCGCCCTGTTCCTGACCCTCTCCAGTCCCCGGTTCATCACCTTCATGGGGGTCCCTGACAGCGACCTCATGACCACGATCGCCTTCGCCGAGGACCTCGACGCCGTGCGCGACGTGGCGCTCGAAGAGATGCGGCAGCGGGAGGACGTCACCGATGTGCTGGTGGTGGGCGGGGTGCTCACCCAGGTGCAAGGGCCCGACGGCTGGGACAGCCGGATGCTCGAGGTGGGGGATCATTCCGCGCTGGAGCTGCCGTACCTCGAAGGCAGTGCCCCGCAGGAGGACGAGGTGGCGCTGTCCGTCCTGGCGGCCGACCGCTACGGGGTGAGCACGGGGCAGGAGCTCACCGTGCGGCGGGACGGGAAGGAGCGCACCCTGCGCGTCAGCGGCATCTACCAGGACATCACCTCCGGAGGGTTCACCATGAAGCAGCAGGGGGTGGTGCCGGAGGCGGCCGACCGCTACACGATCTTCGCTGACGTCGCCGACGGCGCTGATCCCCAGCAGGTGGCAGCGGAGCTGGATGGCGCCGTGGAGCAGGCCCGCACCATCCCGCAGGAGGAGTACGCCCGCCAGAGCACCGCCTACCTGCGCGGCGCCCTGCGCGGCGCGGCCCTCCTCGCCGCGGTGACGGTGGCGATGATCTGCACGCTGATCACCCTGCTGTTCCTGCGGCTGCAGCTGACCCGGGAGCGGCGTCGCAGCGGCGTTCTGTGCGCCCTCGGCTTCACCCGGGCAGACGTGGCCGCGCAGGTGCACTGGCGGGCTGCGGCGACGGTCCTGCTCGGGGTCATGGTCGGCACCGTCCTCGCGGGAACGCTGGGCCCCCGGGCCACGGGGTCGCTGCTGTCCGCGGCGGGACTGGGGCTCGCCCGGCTGACCTTCCTGGGCAGTCCCTGGCTGCTCTACGGGGTGCTGCCTGCCCTGCTCGTGATCGTCGGGGTCGGCACCGCCCGGGTGCTGACCGCTCGGATGCGCGCCGACGACCTGTCGGCCCGGTTGAGAGGCTGAGAACAATGACCACCCCGGATGAGAGCTCGACCCCGATCCTGCGCGCGCATGATCTGCGCAAGAGCTACACCACCACCGAGCCGCCCACCGAGGTGCTGCGCGGGATCGACCTCGAGGTCTCAGGCAGCGAGTTCCTCGCGGTGATGGGAGCCTCCGGCTCCGGGAAGTCCACCCTGCTGCACCTACTGGGCGGCTTGGACCGTCCCACCGCCGGACACGTCGAGATCGACGGCACGGATCTCACCGCACTGTCGGACCGGGAGCTGAGCCGCGTGCGCCTGCACAGCCTCGGCTTCGTGTTCCAGCAGCCGTACTTCCTGGACGCCCTGAGCATCCGGGACAACGTCCTGCTGCCGGCGCTGAAGGCCGGTGATCTGCCGCGCGCCGAGGTCGCCGAGCGAGTGGACGGGCTCCTGGAGCGCTTCGGGATCGCGGCGGTGGCGGACCACCGCATCACCGAGGCCTCCGGCGGGCAGCTCCAGCGCGCCTCGATCTGCCGGGCCCTCGCGGTCTCGCCGCGTGTGGTGCTGGCCGACGAGCCCACCGGTGCGCTGAACTCCGCGATGGCCACCGAGGTCATGGAGGCGCTCGCCGCCGTGCACGCCGAGGGCACCACCGTCGTCATGGTCACGCACGATCCGCGCGTGGCCGCCGCCGCGCAGCGCGTCCTCTACCTCGAGGACGGCCGGATCCTGGACACCTTTTCCCGCGCGGAGCACGGGCAGGAGGCCGAGGGCGAGCTGCGTCGATGGCTCACCGGCCTGGGCTTCTGATCCGTTCAGCGACGGCTCGACTGTGCCGAGGGCGAACAGCGGCCGCGAGGCGCCCGTCCATTAGCACTCTCGGCGGGGGAGTGCTTATGATGATCTGGCACTCGGCGATCGAGAGTGACAGCGCCCGTCGGCGTCGTCGCCCCCGCCCGCCGACCACGAACATTCCGGCCCCGTGAGGGGGCGCGCGCCGTGGGACATGAACACGGCGCGGGTCCTCGTCCGTCGCGGGCACTGGGTCGGGTGGACACACACCACACGGGAGAGATTCCACAATGGCCAAGCTCATCTCTTACGACGAGGAGGCCCGGCGCGGCCTCGAGCGGGGTATGAACCAGCTCGCCGACGCCGTCAAGGTCACCCTCGGCCCCAAGGGCCGCAACGTCGTGCTCGAGAAGTCCTGGGGCGCCCCCACCATCACCAACGACGGCGTGTCGATCGCCAAGGAGATCGAACTCGACGATCCCTACGAGAAGATCGGCGCCGAGCTGGTGAAGGAGGTCGCCAAGAAGACCGACGACATCGCGGGCGACGGCACCACCACCGCCACCGTCCTCGCCCAGGCCCTGGTCAAGGAGGGCCTGCGCAACGTCGCCGCCGGCGCCAACCCGATCGCGCTCAAGCGCGGCATCGACAAGGCCGTGGCCGCCGTCTCCGAGACCCTGCTCAAGCAGGCCAAGGAGATCGAGACCAAGGAGCAGATCGCCTCCACCGCCGCGATCTCCGCTGCGGACCCGGCCATCGGCGAGCTCATCGCCGAGGCCCTCGACAAGGTCGGCAAGGAGGGCGTGATCACGGTCGAGGAGTCCAACACCATGGGCCTCGAGCTCGAGCTCACCGAGGGCATGCGCTTCGACAAGGGCTACATCTCGCCGTACTTCGTCACCGACGCCGAGCGTCAGGAGGCCGTGCTCGAGGACCCCTACGTCCTGCTGCTGAGCTCGAAGATCTCCACCGTCAAGGACCTGCTGCCGCTGCTGGAGAAGGTCATCCAGTCCGGCAAGCCGCTGTTCATCATCGCCGAGGACGTCGAGGGCGAGGCTCTCGCGGTGCTGGTGCTGAACAAGCTCAAGGGCTCCTTCAAGTCCGTGGCCGTCAAGGCCCCCGGCTTCGGCGACCGCCGCAAGGCGATGCTGGAGGACATGGCCATCCTCACCGGCGGCCAGGTCATCGCCGAGGAGGTGGGTCTCAAGCTGGAGACCGCCGGCCTCGAGCAGCTGGGCCAGGCCCGCAAGGTCGTCGTCACCAAGGACGAGACCACCATCGTCGAGGGCGCCGGGGATGCGGATCGCATCAACGGCCGCGTGGCCCAGATCCGTGCAGAGATCGAGAACTCCGACTCGGACTACGACCGCGAGAAGCTCCAGGAGCGCCTCGCGAAGCTGGCCGGCGGCGTGGCCGTCATCAAGGCCGGTGCCGCCACCGAGGTGGAGCTCAAGGAGCGCAAGCACCGCATCGAGGACGCCGTGCGCAACGCCAAGGCCGCCGTGGAGGAGGGCGTCGTCGCCGGTGGCGGCGTCGCGCTGTTGCAGGCTGGCAAGGACACCTTCGGTGCGCTCACCCTGGAGGGTGACGAGGCCACCGGCGGCAACATCGTCAAGGTCGCCATCGAGGCTCCGCTCAAGCAGATCGCCGTCAACGCCGGCCTCGAGGGCGGCGTCATCGCGGAGAAGGTCAAGTCCCTGCCCGTGGGCCAGGGCCTGAACGCCGCGACCGGCGAGTACGAGGACCTGCTGGCCGCCGGCATCATCGACCCGGTGAAGGTCACCCGCTCCGCGCTGCAGAACGCGGCGTCCATCGCGGGCCTGTTCCTGACCACCGAGGCCGTGGTGGCTGACAAGCCGGAGCCGGTCAAGGCCGGTGGCGGGGCCGACGAGATGGGCGGCATGGGAGGTATGGGCGGCATGATGTGATCAGGCCGCGCGGGCTGATCCCGCGCCCTGATCAGCCCCGCTGATCCCATCGGCCTCAGCCGATCACCCGGAGCCCCGGCACCCCAGGAGGGTGCCGGGGCTTCGACGTGCTTGAGGGAGCGCAGGCTGCGGCCCCCGCACCACCACCTACCTCGGCGTAGTGCGGGTGTCAGCGCGCTATGCGGTGTCGGACCCGCGGTACTCCGGGGTAAGGGGTGAGTTGAGACGCCCGGGACAGGAGCGGGAAGCGGGCAACCTGCTGCAAATCCTCGCCAGGGTGCGCGAGGTGCGATGGACTACAGCGCACCGCAACCCCCTTAGGCTCGCGCGATCACCTGCATGACAAGGAGGTCATGATCGATGTCCTGCGCACCCCCGCGCATCCTCCGCCCCCGTGACGGCACCCGTCTGACCCGGCGCGCACTGCTGGTCGGCATCCCGGCCCTGGGGCTGGGCTCTGTCGCCCTGGCCGGCTGCACCGGCAGCGAGGCCGCCACCGCGGCGGAGAACATCCTGTCCATCTCCCTGAACCAGACGGAGACCCACCCCAGCTACCTGGCCCTCACCTACTTCGGAGAGAAGCTGGTGGAGTCCACTGACGGACGCTGGGGCGCGCGCATCTACGCCAATGAGGCGCTCGGCGCGCAGCAGGAAGTGGTCCAGCTGGTCTCCGACGGGTCCGTGGACATCGCGGTCATCTCCGCGCCCCAGGTGGAGAACCTCTCCCGGGCCTTCCGGCCCCTCAACCTGCCCGGAGCGTTCCGGGATATCGACCACCAGATGGCCGTGCTGAACGAAGACTCCCTGGTGGGCGAGCTGTTCTCCTCCCTCGAACCGAGCCACCGCCTGCGGGTGCTGGGCGGCTTCACCCAGGGGGCACGCCACGTGTACACCGACCGCGGCCCGATCGAGGGGCCCGATGATCTCGCCGGCCTGCGCATCCGTGTGCAGGAATCCGATGTCTTCATGGAGCTCACCCGCGCCCTCGGTGGCTCACCCACCCCGATGGCCTACGGCGAGGTGTACACCGCCCTGCAGGCCGGAGTGCTCAACGGCGCGGAGAACAACGAGGTCAGCTACGTGACCCAGCGGCACTACGAGATCGCCCCGTACTTCACGCTCACCAATCACCTGGTGGGTCTGGACTACGTGATGGCGAACGTGGACCGCATCCACGGCATGGATCCCGCGGACCAGGAGGCCTTCGCGACGAGCTTCACCGCGGCGCAGGAGGAGTTCGTGCGCCTGTGGGAGGAGGAGACCGCCTCGAGCATCGCGCAGATGGAGGACGCGGGCGTCACCATCACAGATCCGGACGACGATGCCTTCGCGCCGCTCGTGCTCGAAGCGGGTCGGTCCTTCCTGGACTCCGCGGAGGACGAAGCCCTGTACGAGGCGATCCGGGCGGTCGAGACGAACAGCGCTGCAGCATCGGACGGAGGAGAGGGATGAACATGTTCCGGACTCGGGCCCTGCAGGCCCTGCGAGTCATCAGCATTGCGCTGTTCACCACGCTCGTGCTGGTGGTGATGTGGCAGGTGATCACCCGTCAGCTGCTCAACTCGCCGAGCGGCTGGACCACCACCGTGGCGCAGTACCTCTTCATCTGGCTGGTTCTGTTCTCAGTGGCCATGGTGTTCGGCGAGCGCGGCCATGTGGCGGTCGACTTCTTCGCCGGGCTGCTCCCGGCCCCGCTGCGCCGTATCGCCCAGATCCTGGTCACCCTCGCCGTGCTCGCCTTCGCGACGCTCGGCCTGGTGTGGGGCGGGATCCGCGGCATGGGCATCTCCTGGGATCAGGCGATCACGGGCCTGCCGGTGACCGTCGGGCAGATGTACACCGCGCTGCCCGTGGCGGGCGTTCTGATCGTGGTCTTCGCGATCGGGGACCTCATCCAGCTGCTGCGCGGAGACGATCTCGACCGGGCCGATGACGATGCCCCGGCGGCGGCGACCGTCGCGTCCCCCGCGGGCACCCGCACGGCCGACGGACAGGAGCACTGACATGGATCCCGCACTGCTGTCCGGCACCATCCTCGTGGTGGGGGTGCTGCTGCTCATTGGCATCGGCGCCCCGATCGGCATCGCGATCGGCCTGCCGTCCATCGTGGCGCTCGCCGCCGTCGTCGGCCCCGAGCAGGCCGTGTTCGTCGCCTCCCAGCGGATGTTCACCGGCGCCAGCTCCTTCACCCTGCTGGCCATCCCGTTCTTCGTGCTCGCGGGCAGTCTGATGAACACCGGCGGCATCGCCGCCCGGCTCATCGACGCCGCGCAGGTGCTCGTGGGCCGCATGCCCGGCTCTCTGGCGCAGACGAACGTCGTGGCGAACGCCCTGTTCGGCTCGGTCTCGGGCGCGGGCGTGGCCTCGGCCGCGGCGATGGGGTCGATCCTCGGGCCGCGCGAGCGACGCGAGGGCTATGACCCGGCGCTGTCGGCGGCCGTGAACGCGGCCTCCGCCCCCTCCGGGATGCTGATCCCGCCCTCGAACACCCTGATCGTGTACTCGCTCGTGTCCTCCACGTCGGTGGCCACCCTGTTCGTGGCCGGCTACGGGCCGGGCCTGGTGTGGGTGCTGGCCTGCGTGGTGCTGGTCGCGATCCTGGCCCGGCGCAACCCGACGATGCGCGGTGCGACCGAACGGGTCCCGCTCAAGGTGGCGCTTCTGACGCTGCTGCGCGCGGTGCCGGCGATCCTCATGATCGTCGTGGTGGTCGGCGGTCTGCTGGCGGGCATCTTCACCGCCACCGAGTCCGCGGTGATCGCGGTCGCGTACGCGCTCGTCCTCGGCCTGATCTACCGCAACCTCACCTGGCGGAACCTGCCGGGCGTGGTGCTGGATGCCGCGCGCACCACGGCGGTGGTGATGCTGCTGGTGGCGGTGTCCTCGGCCCTGTCCTGGGTGCTGAGTTACGCGACCATCCCGCAGACGATCTCCGACGCGATGCTGGGCCTGGCCTCATCACCGCTCGTCGTGCTGCTCATGATGATGGTGATCCTGCTGGTGGTGGGCTCCTTCATGGACCCCACGCCCGCGATCCTCATCTTCACGCCGATCTTCCTGCCGATCGCGATGGAGCTCGGGGTGGACCCGATCCACTTCGGCATGATGATCACCTTCAACCTGTCGCTGGGCACGATCACCCCGCCGGTGGGCAACATCCTGTTCGTCGCCTCGAAGGTGGGCGGGGTGCGGCCCGAGCCGGTGATCATGAAGATGCTGCCGTTCTTCGCCGTGCTGCTGCTGGGTCTGCTGCTGGTGGTGTTGGTGCCGCAGATCTCGCTGTTCCTGCCGCAGCTGCTCGGCCAGATGTGACGCCCGGGGCGGGGGCCGCATGCGCGAGGATGGTCCCATGAGCGATGATCCTCTTGCCCCGCCCCTGCGCGTCCTCACCCAGAACATCCGCCTGGCCCGCCCGGAGACCCGGCCCGGCCAGGCGGATCACTGGCCCGAGCGCGCCCCCGTGCTGCAGGCGATCCTGCGGCGCGAGGACGCCGACGTGGTGGGGACCCAGGAGGTCCTCGCCGCGCAGATCCCGGTGCTCGACGAGGTGCTGGCCGGAACGCATGAGCGGCTCGGCATGGGCCGTGAGGGCGGCAGCCACGGCGAGCACAACCTGCTGTACCTGCGCCGCGACCGCCTGGAGATCCTCGCGTGGGACCAGTTCTGGCTCTCCGAGCAGCCGCGGCTGATTGGCTCGCGCGGCTGGGATGCGCACTGCGAGCGCATCTGCGTCTACGCCCGGGTGCGTGACCGTGCGAGCGGCGCGGAGCTGCTCCTCGCCGTCACCCACCTCGATCATGCCGGGCAGGTCGCCCGGGAGCAGGGCGCCCAGCTGCTGGCCGAACGTCTCACCGCCGCGGCCGATGGGGCACCGATCCTGCTCATGGGCGATTTCAACGCCGCCGCCGGGATCGATCGCGCCTGGCAGGTGCTGATCGAGGCCGGATTCGCCGATGCCCGCGACAGCGCTGCAGAGAAGACGGGCGCAGACCTCGGCACCTTCCCGGATTACGGGCCGGCGCACGAGGGCGGCGAGCGGATCGACTGGATCCTCACCCGCGGCCTGGACGTCGAGTCCTACACGGCGCGCCTGCCCGAGGACGGCGGCCGCCCCGCGAGCGACCACGCGACCCTCACCGCGAGCGTGCGTCCCGGCGCTGGTGCGTGAAGCGCCTTCGCGGTGTGATCACATGTCGTGGGCGGAGGTGACGAGCATGCCGCTGCTGTCGCACAGCAGCGCCATCTCGAGGTTGTCCCCGGCTGCGGTACGGGTGTAGCCCTCCTCGGCGCTGAGCACCCCGGCGACGCTGACCCACTGCCCACCGCAGCCTTCGAGCAGATCCTCGAGCGGCTGCACCAGCAGCTCGCGCATCTCATCCTCGCCGGTGGCCGTCTCCGACCCGGTGTACCCGCCGCCATCGGAGGCTTTCGGCCCCGTCTGCTCCACGAGCTGCGCGGTCTGCTCCGGCCGCAGCACCATCACGGCCTGCCACCAGTGGTCATCGGGCGCCGGGAGCGGGGCGCGCTCCGTCGGATCCGTGAACCGCCCATCGATCACTCCCGCGATCGCGTAGCCCTTCAGCTGCGGCAGATGCTCCTCCGGCAGCTCGAAGGACTGCTGCAGATCATCGGGCCGATAGAAACGCCCGGTCTGCGCATCCTCCACCCACTCGGGCTCCGGCTCGCGCGTGCGGTCGGTGCCGGGCAGCATGCAGCCGCTGAGCGCGAGCACCGCGACCGCGCCGAGTCCCAACAGGGAGCGGTGCCCACGCCGGGACCCGGCGGTGCTCACAGCCCCCACGCCTCCGCGAGCAGCTCCAGCCCGCGCAGCCGCACCGCCGGGTCATAGTGGTATGCGGTGAGGATCAGCTCATCGGCCCTGGTTGCTGCGACGATCTCCTCCAGTTGGGAGACCACCGTGGCGGGGGAGCCGACGGCGCGGATCGACAGGGTCTGATCCACCTGCTGCAGCAGATGCGGCGGGACGTCGTCGAGCTCCCGCGGCGGCTGCAGCTTCTCCCGCTTCCCCTGCACCACGCCCAGGAACATCTGCTGCAACGTGGTGAGCTCGCGCTGTGCCTGCTCATCGGTCTCGGCGATCACGAGGTTCACCCCCACCATCGTGTGCGGCGCCTGGATCTGTGCGGCCGGGGCGTCGGCATCGAAGTGGCTGCGGTAGGTCTCCAGGGCCTGCAGGTACTGGAAGGGCGCGAAGTGGGAGGCGACCGCGAAGGGCATGCCGAGCTGTGCGGCCAGGCGCGCCCCGTTGCTGGTGGAGCCCAGGACCCACATTGGCACCTCGGTGCCCCGCGCCACCTCCGCGCTGATGGGCAGCTGCCCCTGCGGAACCTCGCGTGACCAGTCCCGCATCTGCTCCACCGCGGCGATGAACGCATGGGGTTCGGCCGATGTGCGGGCCAGCAGCTGCGCCGTCAGCTGATCGGTGCCGGGCGCCCGCCCCAGCCCCAGGTCGATGCGGTCCCCGTGGAACTGCACCAGGGTGCCGAACTGCTCGATCACCGCGAGCGGCGAATGGTTGGGCAGCATGATCCCGCCGGATCCCACCCGGATCCGTTCGGTCAGTGAGGCGGCACGGTCGATCAGCAGGCTCGTCGCGCTCGAGGCGAGGGAGGTGGTGTTGTGATGCTCGGCGAACCAGTAGCGCGCGTAGCCCAGCCGATCCGCGGCCTGCGCCCCCTGCATCGAGGCGGCCACCGCGTCCTTCGTGCTCATCCCCGCGGAGATCGGGACGAGGTCCAGCAGGGACAGGGGGACATGTGCAGCGCTCATGGCCCGATCCTAGCGAGGCCCGCCCCTCTCACCCCCACGGATCCCAGAACCGCTCCCCGGTGACCGCCACCATCGCCACCGTCCCCGCCACCAGGGCGATCGCCCCCAGGATCACCGCTATGTCCCGCCCCCGCAGCGGCCGGGTGATGAGCCAGGTGCGGCCCCTCCCGCGCCCGAAGCCGCGCAGCTCCATAGCGGCGGAGACCCGGTCGATGCGCTCCACGTCCCCCAGCAGCAGGGGTAGCAGCACCCCGGCGAGGTTCCGCAGGCGCCGCCCCAGGCCGGCGCGCCGGGAGAGGTCCAGGCCCCTGGCCTGCTGGGCGGAGGAGATGATGCGGTACTCGCGCTGGATGTCGGGGATGTACCGCAGGGCGAGGGAGACGGCGTAGGCGAAGCGGTACGGCACCCCGATTCGCGCGAGCGAGGAGGCGAACTCGGGCGGACGGGTGGTGGTGATGAACAGCAGCACGCCGGGCAGCACGGCGAGGTACTTCATCGCCACCCCGGCCTGATAGACAAGCTGCTCGGCGGTGAGATCCCAGTGCCAGGGCCCGTCCCACAGCAGGTGCCGGCTGGCGAACAGCTCCTCGCCGTACCCGGGGGCGAACAGGAAGATCGCCACCGAGTTCAGGACCATGAACACGGTGATGAAGCTCAGCACCACCTTCAGGTCAGCGAGCCGCACCCGCGACAGCGCCCACGCGATCGCGCTCAGCAGCGCGAGGCCGGTCAGCAGGCGCAGGTCGGAGGAGATCACGGCGGAGAGAATCACGGCGAGGACCACGATCAGCTTGGTGGTGCCCGAGAGGCCGTGCAGCACCCCGGGACGGTCCACGTACCCCAGCAGCGGTGTGCTCATGGACGCGCCTCCCCCCGCGCGCGGTGGCGTCAGTGCAGCCCTCAGTCGATCTCTGCGCCTGCGAGCGCTTTCGCTGCGAGCCGCTCTTCTTCGCTGAGCTCCCACACCTCTTTGGCGGCAGGGACACCGAGCCGATGGCCAGCGCCACCGCGGCCTCCACCGTGAAATACGCGAGGTCCAGCAGGGCTACGACGATGAGGGTGGTGCGCAGGCGTCGCCGGTCGATCATCGGCTGATCTCATCCCCGGTCGACCGCCTCAGCCCGCCTGCTCCTGCGGCGGGCGGGTCGGGTCATGGTCATCCCCGTGGATCGGGACCTGCTGGGCGGGGATGTCCTCGTAGGAGGCGGGGTCGCTGATCGGCTCCAGGTGCGTGAGCACGGTCAGGCCCGGCAGCGCCTCGTGCAGCTCCTCCTCGAGATCCTCGATGTAGTCGTGGCCCTGCTTGACGGTCCACTCATCGGGCACCAGCACGTGCACGGTCATGAACTTCTGCTGGCCGGCCTCGCGGGTGAGCAGGCCGTGGAAGGTGACGGTGCCGTCGGTGCGGCGCCGCAGCACCTCGGTGATCGCCGCGTGGTCCTCCTCCGGCAGAGCCTTGTCCAGCAGTCCGGAGATCGACTCGGCCAGCAGGGAGGTGCCGGTGATGATGATGTTCACGCCCACGGCGAAGGCGATCAGCGGATCTAGCCGCTCCCAGCCGGTGAGTGCGACGAGCCCGACGCCGGCCAGCACGCCTGCGCTCGTGATCACGTCGGTCATGAGGTGCTTGCCGTCGGCCCGCAGCGTGATCGAACCGTGGCGTTTCCCGGCGCGCAGGAGCACCAGCGCGACCGCGCCGTTGACCACCGAGGCGACAACCAGGATCACCAGGCCCATCCCCAGGTTCACCAGCGGCTTCGGATTCAGGAACCGCTCCACGGAGGTGACCAGGATGAACGCCGCGGCGACGAAGATCATCATGCCTTCGACCGCGGCGGAGAAATACTCGGCCTTCGCCCGGCCGTAGAGGAAGCGTTCGGTGGCGGGCCGTGCCGCGACCGTCAGGGCGATCAGCGCCACCACCGCGGCGACGAGGTTCACGGTGGACTCGGCGGCATCGGACAGCAGGCCGACGGATCCGGTCATCGCCCACGCCGCTGCCTTCAGCGCGATCGTGATGACTGCGGCGATGATCGACAGCCAGGCGAAGGGGCGCAGGTCCACACCCAGGCCGGTGGCTCGCGGAGAGGTCATGCGCGCGGCTCCTTCGTGGAAGTGCTCGGGCTTGGGGGCTCATCCGGGGCGAGCGTCCCATCGGGGGCGATGTGCGCGAAGATCTGCTCCACCAGCGCCAGCAGATGAGGATCCTCGACGGTGTAATAGGTGTGCCGGCCCTCCCGGGTGGCGGCGGCGACCCCCGCCAGACGCAGCTTGGACAGGTGCTGGCTGGTGGTGGGCAGGCTCAGTCCGACGCGCGCGGCGAGGGTGCCGACGTCATACCGCCCGGTGCTCATGAGCTGCACGAGATGCAGCCGATGGGGGCTTGCCAGCAGCGCGAAGGTGTTCGCGGCCGCGGCGAGCTGCAGCTCGGTGGGCTCAGCGGGTTCAGTGGGCTCGTCGGAGGCCACCGGGTATGCGGCGGGCGCGAGATGCTCGGGTGTCGGCGACGGGGGAGTGGTCACGGCGGGAAAGTCTGGTCGATGTTCGACAGTTTCGCAAGGGACGAAACGGCGGGGTGGGGCTCGCTGCGGGCCACGCGCGGCTATCGGTCACGCGCGGGATACGAGCCCCGGGGCTCAGCGCCCCCGTCGAGCGGAGAACGCCGCGAGACCCGCGCCGGACCGCGCGGTCGACGTCGAGCTTCGCGAGCTGCGCGCGCTGCGCGTGCGTGACGCCTCGCCGCGGCGCTGGCCCCGATCCTGGCCCTCGCGCCCGGACGTGCGGCTGCTGCCCTCGCGGTTCTGACCCCGGCCCTGGCTGGAACGACCGCCGCCGTTCTGTCGGCCGCGGCCACCGCGCCCGCCACCGCCCCGTCGGCCGCGTCCACCGCGATCCTGCCTGCCGCGTCCGCCCCCGCGACCACCGCGCTGGGTGCCCTGCAGCCGCCTCTCATCCAGCGGCGCCTCCGGGGCGGCCGGCTCATGGGTGGCGATCCGCTCGCCCGGCGCCAGCTCGCCCAGCACGGCGCTGTTCGCGGTCACGCCCGCATGCCTCGTCGGGGTGATGCGGGCCTTGCGCATGAGGTCATCCACGTCCCGCTTCTGCTCGGGGGTCTGCACCGTGATCACGGTGCCGGACTCACCGGCCCGTGCGGTCCGGCCGCTGCGGTGCAGATAGGCCTTGTGTTCCATCGGCGGATCGGCGTGCACCACGAGCGCCACCTCATCCACATGGATGCCGCGCGCCGCGATGTCGGTGCACACCAGCGTCGTCGCACTGCCGGAGCCGAAGGCCTCGAGGTTGCGGGTGCGGGCGTTCTGCGAGAGATTCCCATGCAGATCCACCGCATCCACACCCCGCGCCGCGAGTCGACGGGCCAGGCTCTTCGCCCCGTACTTGGTGCGGGTGAACATGATGGTCCGCCCGGGCGCGGCCGCGAGGTCGCGCAGCACATCGAAGCGGTTCTCCTTGGCGACCTCCAGCACGTGATGCTCCATGGTGCCGACGGGGCTCGTCGCCGGGTCCGCGCTGTGCGTCACGGGACGATGCAGGTAGCGCTTGACGAGCGTGTCCACCCCCGCGTCGAGCGTCGCGGAGAACAGCATCCGCTGGCCTCGCTCCGGGGTCTTATCGAGAATCCGCCGCACCATCGGCAGAAAGCCCATATCGGCCATGTGGTCAGCCTCGTCGATCACGGTGATCTCGATGGCTGAGAGGTCCGCATGTCCCTGTCCCATGAGGTCCAGCAGACGCCCCGGGCAGGCGATGAGCACATCCACTCCGCCCGCAAGGGCGTTCACCTGCGGGTTCTGTCCCACACCGCCGAACACCACGGTGCTCTTCAGCCCCGTGGCGCGGGTGAGGGGGCGCAGCGAGTCATCGATCTGCGCGGCGAGCTCCCGGGTCGGGGCGAGCACCAGGGAGCGGGGCCGACGGGCCTGGCGCCGACGCGGCTGCTCCAGCAGGCGCGCCATGAGCGGCAGCAGGAACGCGTAGGTCTTGCCGGAACCGGTGCGGCCACGGCCCAGCACATCCCGGCCGGCGAGGGAATCCGGCAGTGTCGCCGCCTGGATTGGAGTGGGGTGGGTGATGCCCAGCGGGGCGAGCGCCTCGACCAGGCGTGCGGGCACGCCGAGGCGCGCAAAATCAGGGGAGGTCACGGGGTGATCCGTTCTGCGAGAGTGCGTCCCGCCCGGGCTCCGACGCGCGCTGCAGGGCAGGGGGTCGTGGTCGGTGCCGTCCACGCTCCGGGACTGGGCGCTCACGCTCTCCTCGCGGCGCGAGGGGCGGGCCGGGTCCGTCGGGCGGGACCGGTGCCGCGGCGGGGGAGCGGCACGGCGAGCAACACTACGCCGTCGGCCCTCGCCGGTGCGATGGGAGAGGGGCAGGTGTGATGCACCGGTGTTCGTGGGGTGGGGCGCGCCATGCGCCTGGGGCGGGAGGGGTGCGCGGTTGGGGCGGGCGAGCGAGGAATGGCTCTGAGGGGATGGTGCGGAATGTCGACGGGGTGCGTGAAGAATGCCTATACCGCTTGGAGGGGCGTCAAGGAATTTGGCGGTCGCGCTATCGAGGGTCTCGTGATGCAGGGGGTCATGGGTGTTGCCAGGCCCCAATATCGCATGGCCCTGACAGACGAGTCGCGGGCTGTGGATAAGGCGTCCACCTGTGGATATGGCGGTGGATGGCGGCCTGTGCGCCGCGGTGAATTCGCCGTGAGATGTGGAGGGGCATTGCGGCCTTTCCTCCACAGTGGGGGTTTATCCACAAAATTGTCCACATTTGCTGCGAGGCCTTCCGTGGGTGGGGTTTGAGTGGGATCATGGAGGTGTTCGGAAAGGTTCGATGTGGCGCCGGAAAGGGGGTGCGTGATGGGACTCGATGATGTACAGCCGGGCA
>NZ_JALLAL010000048.1:0-22580 GCF_023062615.1 Brachybacterium sp. Marseille-Q7125
CGCTCCCCCCGCACCTCCGATGCGCCGCTCGTCTCCGCCACCCCCACCGGCCCGATCCCGCTGCCGCCGCCGGATGGCCCCCGCCTGGACCCGGATCTGGTCTCCACCGCACTGAAGGGCCGCTGGGCCGCCTCCCGCGATGCCGCCCGGGAGCGGGCGGCCCGGCCCGAGCTGCACCGCCCGCTGGATGTGACGATCTCAGAGCACCGTGAGCGCGTCTTCGAACAGATGCAGCTGCTGGCCAAGGAGCAGGTCTCCTTCCCGATGCTGCCCGAGCACCTGGGCGGCCCCAATGACAACGGCGCCAACGTCTCCGCCTTCGAGGAGCTCGTGGTCGCCGACCCCTCCCTGCAGATCAAGGCGGGTGTGCAGTGGGGGCTGTACACCTCGGCAATCATCCAGCTGGGCGATGAGGAGCAGCAAAAGCGCTGGGTGCCCGATGCGATGAGCCTCAAGACCCCCGGGGCGTTCGCCATGACGGAGATCGGCCACGGCTCCGATGTGCAGTCCCTGGCGACCACCGCGACCTTCGACCCTGAGGGCGGCGAGGACGGCGAGTGGATCATCCACACCCCGTTCCGCGCCGCCTGGAAGGACTACCTGGGCAATGCCGCCCTGCACGCGAAGGCCGCGACCGTGTTCGCGCGCCTCATCACCCGCGGCGTGGACCACGGGGTGCACTGCTTCTACGTGCCGGTGCGGGATGACGACGGCGAGCTGCTGCCCGGGGTCTCGAGCGAGGACGACGGCGAGAAGGGCGGCCTGAACGGCATCGACAACGGACGCCTCGCCTTCGACCACGTGCGCGTTCCGCGGCGGAACCTGCTGAACCGCTACGGGGATGTGACGCCCGACGGCACCTACACCTCCCCCATCGAATCCCCTGGCCGACGCTTCTTCACGATGCTCGGCACCCTCGTACAGGGACGCGTGTCCCTGGACGGCGCCGCGAACCGCGCCTGCCAGCTGGCCCTACACATCGCGATCACCTACGCCACGCAGCGCCGCCAGTTCACCGCCGCGGACCCCACGCAGGAGACCGTGCTGATGGACTACCAGGCCCATCTGCACCGCCTGCTGCCGAGGCTCGCCGCCACCTACGCCGGCGCCTTCGCCCACGAGCAGCTGCTGCAGGCCTTCGACGACGTGTTCTCCGGCCGCGGTGACACCCCCGAAGGCCGCGAGGACCTCGAGACCCTGGCCGCCGCGCTCAAGCCCACCTCCACCCGCCTGGCCCTGGACACCATCCAGGAATGCCGGGAGGCCTGCGGAGGCGCCGGCTTCATGGCGGAGAACCAGCTGGTGGGTCTGCATCAGGATCTCGACGTGTACGCCACCTTCGAGGGTGACAACACGGTGCTGCTGCAGCTGGTGGCCAAGCGCCTGCTGGCCGACTACACGAGCGAGCTGAAGAGCGTGGACCGCGCCGGGATCGGCCGCTTCATCGCCCAGCGCGCCGAGGTGCTGGCCCGGCGCCACACCCCCTGGGCGGATCTCTCGCAGTCGATCGCCGATCGCGGCGACCGTCGGCGCGCCTTCGACTCCCTGCGCTCCGCGGAGTTCCAGGAAGAGGTGCTGGCCGCGCGGGCCCGCGTGAAGGTCGAGGAGGTAGCGCTCGCCCTGCGGCCGGCCGCGAAGATGAGCCCGGCCGATGCGGCCGCGCATGTGAACAAGCATCAGGTGGAGATGCTCGATGCTGCCCGGGCACATGCGGACCTGGTGCGCTGGCGGGCCTTCACCGCCGGGATCTCGGCGATCGAGGATGCGGGCAGCCGCACGGTGCTCACCGATGTGCGGGACCTGTTCGGGCTCACGCTCATCGAGGATGACCTGGCGTGGTTCCTGCTCTCGGGCCAGCTCTCGGCCCAGCGTGGGCGGCAGATCTCGGCCGATGTGCGCCGTCTGCTCTGGCGTCTGCGCCCCCATGTGCTGGATCTCGTGGAGGCCTTCGACATCCGGCCCGGGCATGTGCGCGCCCCGATCGCCCTCGGCGGGGAGCAGCAGCGGCAGGAGGAGGCCGCCGCTTATTACCGGGCGCAGCGAGCGAGCGCGGACGCTCCGGTCAGTGAGAAGGCGCTGCGGGACCGCGAGAAGCAGGCCCGCCGCGGCGGTGGCGGGCGCGCCCGGCGCCGCTGAGGTTCCGGTCTCTCACCACAGCCCCGGGCGGGGATCCATCGCCCGGTGCGTGCGGATGGTGCGGCCGATCGCCCTGACCAGCGGGTCCAGGGTGTGCAGGCCGTCGTGGAGGTCATAGTCGCGCACGTCCACCCGCACCACGGGACACGCGGTGAACGAGCTGATCCACTGCTCGTACCGGGAGTGCAGGTGCCGCCAGTAGTCCACGTCGGTCTCGACCTCCATCGAGCGGCCGCGCCGGGCGATCCGCGCGAGCACCTCGTCCAGATCCGCCTCGAGGTAGATCAGCAGGTCCGGCGGCGGGAAGTACGGCGTCATCGCCATCGCCGCGAACAGCTCCGTGTAGGTGCGGTAGTCCTCCGGGCTCATCGTGCCCTGCTCGGCGTGCATCGCGGCGAAGATGTCGGCATCCTCGTAGATCGAGCGGTCCTGCACGAACCCGCCGCCGTACTCGAACATGCGCTTCTGCTCCTTGAAGCGCTCAGCCAGGAAGTAGATCTGCAGGTGGAAGCTCCACCGCTCGAAGTCGTCGTAGAAGCGCTCGAGGTACGGGTTGCCGTCGACGGACTCAAACGAGGTCTTGAAGCCCAGCCGCTCGGCCAGCGCCGCGGTCAGCGAGGACTTTCCGATGCCGACGGTGCCGGCGATGGTGATGATCGCATCGGTCGGGACGCCGCCGGCGGCATCCGGCAGCTCCAGAGCCTCGTTCTGCTCAGTGTTCTGCTCTGGGCTCTGCGCAGTGCTCTGCTCTGGGTTCTGCTCGGTGCTCATCGCTCCTCCTCCCCGCTGCGCTGCATGGCCTGCGGCGCATCGGCCGTGTCATCGTCGGCGCCCTTGCGTCCGGTGAGGTCCAGGCGGTGCTGCCCCAGCTCCGCCGCGGCGCGCACAGTCTCCAGGATGCTCTCGAGGTCCGCGGGGCGGGAGACGAAGTCCATGGTGGTCGTGTCGATCTCCACCGAGCGCAGCCCTTTCTCCCGCAGCGAGGCGGCGTAGTCGTGGTAGTCCTCGCGCAGATCCAGCAGGTACCGGTCGGTGATGAGGTGCTCGGTCTCGCGTCCGCGCCGCTCGATGCGTCGGCGCAGCACCGGCAGCTGGGCATCGAGGATCACGGTCAGATCCGGCTGCGGCAGACCGTCCACGAGGATGTCGTAGACCGCCTCGAGCTTCGCGAGCTCCTCCGGGCCCAGCGTGCGCCGCGCGAAGATGAGGTTCTTGTGGATGTTGTAGTCGCTGACTACTCCGGCGCTGCGGCCCCGCAGATCCCGCAGCTGCGTGTAGCGGCTGGTGAGGAAGAACATCTCGGTCTGGAAGGACCACTTTTGGATATCGCTGTAGAACTCGGCGAAGAACGGGTTCTCCCCGACGATCTCGGGCTGCTCGCGCAGCCCCCAGCGCTCAGACACCGCGTGCATGAGCGATGTCTTCCCCACGCCGATGGGGCCCTCCACGGCGATGAACATCTCCTGGACCACGAGCTCTTCTCTCCTCACCGCGGCGCTGCTCCGATGCCCGGGGCGTCCCGGGCAGAGACCTCACTGTAGGCCCGGCGGGGGACGAAGCAGCCCTCCACGGCGGGCCGACGGCGCACAGATCACGTCGGCCCCTGCCCACTGCCGCCCCCTGTGCCCTCCGCCACCTCCGGTGCCACCGGGCGCGCCGCGCGCCGCCGTAGACTGTGGGGGCCGCGCTATCGGCACCCCCGTACCTCGCCACCAGAACGGATCACCTGCTGCGATGACCGCTGAGCACTCCCCCGCCGCCTCCTCTGCCGCCGCCGCGGAGGTGGACACCGTCGAGCATGCCGCCGCCACCCCGGAGCAGACGCAGCCCTACGCCGATCTGGGGCTGAAGGAGGACGAGTACACGCTGATCCGCGAGATCCTGGGGCGCCGACCCACGAACGCGGAGCTGGCCATGTACTCGGTGATGTGGTCCGAGCACTGCTCCTACAAGTCCTCCAAGAAGCATCTGCGCACCTTCGGGCAGCGCACCACCGAGGCGATGCGCGAGAAGCTCCTGGTGGGCATGGGAGAGAACGCCGGCGTGGTGGACATCGGCGACGGCTGGGCGGTGACCTTCAAGGTCGAGTCCCACAACCACCCCTCCTATGTGGAGCCCTACCAGGGGGCGGCCACCGGCGTGGGCGGCATCGTGCGCGACATCATCTCGATGGGCGCCCGGCCGGTCGCGGTCATGGATCAGCTGCGCTTCGGCGCCGTGGACCATCCGGACACCGCCCGCGTAGTGCACGGTGTGGTCTCCGGGATCGGCGGCTACGGCAACTCGCTGGGCCTGCCGAACATCGGCGGGGAGACCGTGTTCGATGCCGCCTACCAGACCAACCCGCTGGTGAACGCGCTCGCCGTGGGGGTGCTGCGCCATGAGGACATCCACCTGGCCTCCGCCACCGGCGCCGGCAACAAGGTGGTGCTGTTCGGCGCGCGCACCGGCGGCGACGGCATCGGCGGCGCGTCGATCCTGGCCTCGGAGACCTTCGAGGACGAGGGCCCGGCCAAGCGGCCCAGCGTCCAGGTGGGCGACCCGTTCATGGAGAAGGTCCTCATCGAGTGCTGCCTGGAGCTGTTCGCGGCCGGCACCGTGGAGGGCATCCAGGACCTCGGCGCGGCCGGGATCTCCTGCGCCACCAGCGAGCTCGCGGCCAATGGCGGCTCCGGCATGCATATCCATCTCGAGGAGGTGCTGCTGCGGGACCCCACCCTGAACGCCGGGGAGATCCTCATGAGCGAGTCGCAGGAGCGCATGATGGCGGTGGTCGCGCCGGAGAAGCTCGAGGAGTTCTTGGCGATCGCCGCGCGCTGGGATGTTGAAGCCGCGGTGATCGGCGAGGTCACCGGCAACGGGCGGCTGACGATCGATCATCACGGCCACCGGATCGTGGATGTGGATCCGATGACCGTGGCTGTGGACAGCCCCGTCTACGACCGCCCCTACGCTCGCCCCGACTGGCAGGATGCGCTGCAGGCCGACCGCGCGGAGGACCTCCCCCGCCCGGAGAGCGCCGAGGAGATCGCCGCGACGCTGCGCACCCTGATCGCCTCCCCGAATCTTGCCTCCGCCGGGTGGGTCACCGACCAGTACGACCGGTACGTCGGCGGCAACACGGCGCTGGCCATGCCCGATGACGCCGGGGTGCTGCGCGTGGATGAGAGCACCGGGCACGGTATCGCGATCTCCACGGACGCCAACGGTCGCTACGCGAAGCTCGATCCGCGCACCGGTGCTCAGCAGGCCCTCGCCGAGGCGTACCGCAATGTCGCCACCACCGGGGCGGTGCCGCTGGCGGTCACGGACTGCCTGAACTTCGGCTCCCCCGAAGATCCGGGGCCGATGTGGCAGCTCGTCGAGGCGATCGGCGGTCTCGCCGAGGCCTGCGAGGCCCTCGAGGTGCCGGTCACCGGCGGCAACGTCTCGCTCTACAACTCCACCGGAGAGCCGGGGCTGATCGACTCCGCGATCCACCCCACCCCCGTCGTCGGCGTGCTGGGCGTGCTGGCCGATGTGGCGCGCCGCGTCCCCTCCGGCTGGCAGGGCGAGGATCTGCAGGTGCTGCTGCTGGGCATCACGCACGAGGAGCTCTCCGGCTCCGCCTGGGCCGATGTCATGCACCAGCACCTGGGCGGTCT
The DNA here is from genome assembly GCF_023062615.1 of Brachybacterium sp. Marseille-Q7125. Lineage (NCBI taxonomy): Bacteria > Bacillati > Actinomycetota > Actinomycetes > Micrococcales > Dermabacteraceae > Brachybacterium > Brachybacterium sp. Marseille-Q7125. Next base: position 5,781 of record NZ_JALLAL010000048.1, read on the forward strand.
GCCGCCCCGCGTGGACCTCGAGGCGGAGAAGGCGCTCGCCCGCGTGCTGATCACCGCGGCCGATGAGGGCCTGGGCAGCGCCGCGCATGACCTCTCCCAGGGCGGTCTCGCCCAGACCCTCGTGGAGTGCGTGACCCGCTTCGGCGTCGGCGCGCAGGTGGACCTCGGCGAGCTGACCGCGCGCGATGGCGTGGATACGTTCACGGCCCTGTTCTCCGAATCGCAGGCCCGCGCCGTCGTCGCGGTGCCGTCAGAGAAGGTCGAGCGTCTGCAGCAGGTGGCCGCGGAGCATGGCGTGCCGATGCTGCGCCTGGGCACAACCGGCGGAGACGCCCTCGCGATCGAGGGCGTCGGCGAGTTCGGTATGGCGGAGCTGCGGGAGCTGCGGGAGGGCACGCTGCCGCGCTACTTCGGCTGAGGCGGGACGCAGGCACAGCGGCCAGCCCCGGCGGAATCGGGAAAGGCCGCTGCGGTCGAGCTCAGCTCCGCAGCCGCCGCAGCACTCGGCGAGCCACGCGAGCACCGTGATGTGCGCCGGCGGCCAGGACCTCGCGGGCGCCCCTGCGCAGTGAGGGAGCCGAGTGCTGCGCCTGATGCTGCTGGAGCTGATGTTTTTCGATGCGTTCCAGGCGCACGGTCAGGTCTGCGAGCATCTCCTGGAGCTGTTCGCTCTGCCGGTCGGCGGTGTGCGCGATGAACAGGGGCAGGCCGATCCCATGCTGGTCGGTCCATTCCCGCAGCGCCCTGTCGCGCAGTCTGCGATCAGCGCTGATATGCAACGCGTCCTGGGCGTACATCGAGTTCGCGGAGTCACCGTGGGCGACCAGGCGATGGCGCCACTGCGCGAGCGGACGATCCACGAAGGCGAAGGGGCGCAGCGCGATCGCACGCAGGTAGAACTCGTAGTCACCCACGACACGGAAGCTCTCGTCGTAGGGGCCGACGGCCTCATGCAGGCTCCGCCGGTAGAGCACGCCGATGGGGACCGTGCGGTTCAGCTGCATCATCTCCAGCAGCCGCACCTCATCGAGCTGTCCCCAATGGATGTGACCGCCTTCCTCGACGATTCCCGCGCTGATCTCCCGCTCATAGACGAGCTGGATCTGCACCGCCGCCGCGTCGACATCGGGGCGGGCCTCGAGCTCGGCGATGGTGTCCTGCAGGAACAGCGGGCTCCACGTGTCGTCGTCATCGTGGATGACGAGCAGCGGAGCGCTCGAGGCGGCGATCCCGACGTTGCTGGCCTGCTCCATCCCGGTGCTGTGCGTGCGATGGAGCACGCGGGCTCGTCCCCCGAGGAAATCCGTGTACCGCTCCATCACCTCGTCGACGATCCCCGGGTCTCCGCAGTCGTTGACGATGACCAGCTCCCAGTCCTGGCGGCTCTGGGAGATGACGTCCTGCAGCGCCCGGTCCAGCATCGTGGACCGGTTGCGGGTGCGCATGATGATCGCGACCGCCGGTGCGGGCGGGGCGGAAGGGGCTGAAAGCTCCGCTGCAGCTCTGTCGGGGGCCCGGAAGGGGGCCAGGTGCTGCGTGAGCGCCCCGGTGAAGCGGGGACGGGTGGCGGGCTGCTCGGTGAGCAGCTCGGGCAGGCCGGGGCGGTTTTTGCGGTCGTGGTCTCTGCGCAGGACCTGATCGACGTGGTCCCACCAGGACCGCTGACGCTCCAGGGCGGCCTGGCGCCCTTCCCGCAGGGTCTGGGCTTCGCCCTCGGCGTCCGCGACCACCGCGTCGACCAGCTCGTCGATCAGCGCCCTGCAGGGAGTCTGCAGGACCGGGTCCCACAGGGCGCTGCAGGGAACCGTCGCGTCACGGAGCCCGAGGGTCTCGAAGGCGCCTTCGGTGCGGATGCGTCCGTAATGGTTCAGCGGGAGCGCGAGCACACCGGATTCGGTGGCCGCTCCCAGCACCGCGGGGTGAAAGCGGGTGGTCAGCACCCAGCGGGCCGAGGCGACCTTCTGCACCGCGTCGACATCGCGCAGCAGGGGCAGCAGCTCCACCTCCCCGTCGAGTCGCTCCGCGAGCTCTTCGTGCAGGGCGAGATCTCCCCCACCGTCGTCAGGATCGGCCATATGCGCGAGCAGCTCGATGCTCGCGCCCGTGCGGCTCACCAGGCTCGCCAGAGCCGTCGCAGCGATCTGCAGGTACGGCTCGCGCTCCAGCGGATCGGGGTCTGCTCCGAGGGTGACGGAGATGACGTTGCGCTGCTGTGGTATGTCCGCCACCAGGGCGAGGGCGTCATCGGGGATCAGGCCGAGTCGCGGATGCTCCGGGACCAAGCTCCGGGCCAGGCGCAGGCTGGCCATGTCACGCACCGCCACGCTCGTGCACAGCTCCAGCAGTTCCCCGAGCAGCGCACGGTCCGACGGCATCAGCTCGGGCCCCAGGGTCTGTCCGCTGAGGATCACCGGCAGCCCGAGGGAGCGGGCCACCAGGGCGCTGCCTAGCCGTTCGGACAGCAGCCAGCCATAGCGGGAGTTCAGGCCCCCACCGCCGCCGATGACCAGGGCATCCACGTCACGCATCGCCTCGATGAAGCCGAACAGCTTGTCCCCGCCGTCCAGGGCCTCGGGCCGACCATCGAGCACAGCCCGGATCTCGGCGAGGTAGCGGTCACGATCCTCCAGTGGCCAGGGGAAAACCAGCGCCGGGGTCTCCGGGCGCTCGGGGGATTGGCCCGGCCCGGTCTTCTCCTGACGTGACAACCGCACCACCGTGTGGCCGCGTGCCCGGAGCAGCTGCTCCTCAGCAGTGAAGATCGCTTCATCACCGACGTGGTAGACGCGTTGGTCCACGTCGCACAGCAGCGCTACGCGCATGAATCCTCCCTCGGGGCGGGCTCTCGGGATGAGGAGCCCGGACGCCCGAGGCTCATCCTGTCACGTCCCACCGCGCACAAGGCACTGCCCGCGTCAGCGCGTTCGGGGGCTCGGGGCTCCGTCGCGGCAGGCCTCAGGTCGCGTCGAGCCAGCGGGTGATGAAGGCTGCCATGGCGTCCCGCTTGGTCCCGGCGCGGGGGCGGAACGTCTTGTCGCGCCACCCCGTGGTGATGCCCATGTTCGCCATCCAGGTGATCTCCTTGGCGAACTGGTGGGAGGAGGGCACGTCAGAGAAGCGGTTGGACGTGGAGGTGGAGGTGGCGCGCGAGACCCGGTAGAGGAATGCTGCGAACGCGCCACGCTCCACGGGATCCAGCGGACGGAACGTCCCATCGGACCAGCCCTCGGCAATCCCCTGGCTGTGGGCCCAGCAGATCTCCTTGTAGAACGTGCGCCGTGGGGAGACATCCCGGAAGGGCGAGACCGCCGGTGGGGCGTACGCGGGAGAGCCCTTGGCACGATAGATGAACGCGATCATGGCATCACGCGCGATCGGCAGGTGCGGGCGGTAGGTGCCATCGGACCATCCGGTGGTGATCTTCGAGGCCGCGAGCTCCTCGATCTCCTCGAAGAACTGCATAGTGGCCGGAACGTCCGTAAAGGTGCGAGTGATGAAGCTGTTGCGCCCGCCCTCCCGGATCGCCAGGCCGTTGTCGAAAGGCTGGGTGTACCGTCCGTCCTGCCCGCGGACGTCGGCCAGCGGGCGCCCCCAGCTGGGCCGCCAGCTGCGCCGAATCGAATCCGTTGTGGTCGCCGCCCGGGCCGAGAGCTTCGGCCCCGACACGACGATGCCCTTGGTCAGACGCGTGATGGTGAGCCCGCCCTCCTTCTGCGCCGAGGTGAGCACGGTGCCGAGCGCGGACTCACCGCCGGCGGCGACGAAGGCGCGCAGGTGGTGGCGCCACCCGGAATTCATCCGGGACTGGATCCCCCATCGGAGGTTGTCCATCGTCGAGTACAGCCCGTTGCCCGGGCACGAGGTGAGGTTCACGTCCCGATGCCCGAAGAAGCGGGGCATGCTCACCGTGGTGCCCCTGCTCCAGCGGGTGCCATTGACGCTCACGCGCCACGACGACTTCTCGTGGATATCGCTGCGGAAGGTCGACAGCAGCTTCCACGCCGCGACCTTCATGACGGAGTCTCGAGCCACCGCGCTGGCCGCCAGCGACGAGTAATCCCCCATCACGGAGATGCCGAAGCTGCCGGTGTTGAAGCCCAGCGCGTGGGCGCCGTTCACGTTGCGGGTCAGACCGCCCCGTCGGCCCTCGTAGATCGTTCCGTAGCGGTCGATCAGCACGTTGTAGCCGATGTCCGCCCAGCCCAGCGTGCGCACGTGATAGTCGAAGATCCCGCGGATCTGCTGCGCGGCCTGCGAGGGCGAGTAGTTGTTGGTGCCGGCAGTGTGGTGCAGCACCACCGCCTGCAGCGCAGAGCTGGTGGAGCTGGAACGGGCGGCTCGCTCATCGGCGCCCCACTGGGCGCGGGTCACGATCCGCGGCGCCCCGGGGATACCGAGATCCCGCGGGACCAGGGACATCGGCACGATCGGCCCGAGGGCAGGCCGCGCGGCCCCTACTCCCCCGCCGCCCACGGTCGCGCCGGTCGCGCCGCTGCCATCGGAGGGCGCCGGCGCATCCGCCGGGTCCTCTCCTTCACCGGTCTCCTCGGCCGGGGCGGTCTCTTCGGTGAGGCGCTCCTGCGGCTCCTGGGAGGGCGTGGCCGCCTTGTCTTCGGCAGGAGGCTGCTGGCTGCGCTCCTGGGCTGCGTCCTCCGCGGAGACAGCCCCCTCATCGAGCTCCAGCGGCGCCTGCTTGGGATCATCGGGGAAGTCGATGAGGTGGGCGCTCAGCGCCTCGGTGACATCCTCACCGTCGATCTCGCCGATCACCTCCACCTCGGTGACGTCGGCGAAGAACACCGGCTCGGTGCCGTTGGAGCGCACGCCGGTGTCCAGGTCCACAGCGACCTCGAGGTCATGCCAGGGGCTCCAGGCCCCATCCACCTGCAGGCCACGCACGGAGACGGTCGGCTCCACGCCGCCTTCCTCCCAGGTCACGCCCACCAGAGCGGCCGGGTGTCCGACGATGTGGCGAGCCAGGCGGCCATCGCGCTCGATATGCTCCGCCTCGCGCAGCGCGATGGTCGTGGTGCGCGGCTGGGCAGCCTGCGTGCCGGCTCCGGCGGCCGACGACGGCTGATCCTCCGCACCGCTGACCGGGGCATCCTCCTCTCCATCGGCCAGGGCAGTGCCGCCGCCGATGATCACGGAGGAACCCACCAGGGCTGAGCCGGCGAGGAGGGAGCGGCGCCGCGGACGCAGATCCGGGGTGCGGCCGGATGCATCGGGTAGGGGACGGCGGAGGGAGGCGGACATCGCGGATCTCCTGGGGAAGCGGGGAAGCTACAGAGTGTCCACGGCACAGCGCGAACGCGTCCACCCTAGGCGCCAGATCTCGGGTGCTAGGCAAAGATTCTGCAACAACCGTTCGAATCCCGGATGACCCATCCCACGTCGTTCCGCGTGGGGGTGAGGTCGCCACACCCCATCAGCCCGGCGGGACGACATCCCTTAGCGCCGCAGCCGCCGGCCCGCCGCGCAGCCCCCGGCACAGCATGAGGCCCCGGCACCTTCCGGTGCCGGGGCCTCACGCGCAGCTGTCAGCAGCTCATCCGATCAGTCCTCGGACTTCTGCTCCTCCGCAGTGTCCTCTGCCGGAGTCTCCTCCGCCGGGGTCTCCTCGGCCGGGGTCTCCTCCGCGGACTCAGCAGCGTCGGCCTTGGCCGCGTTCTTCGCCGCGCCCTCAGCCTCCTTCACCACGGCCTGCTTCGGGGAGTACTCCTCGGTGACCAGCTCGATCACAGCCATCGGGGCGTTGTCGCCCTTACGGGGACCCACCTTGGTGATGCGGGTGTAGCCGCCGGGACGCTCCGCGAACGTCGGGGCGATCTCCTCGAACAGGGTGTACACGACGCCCTTGTCACGCACGGTCTGCATGACGCGACGACGGGAGGCGAGGTCACCCTTCTTGGCCTGGGTGATCAGACGCTCGGCGTGCGGGCGCAGCCGCTTGGCCTTGGTCTCAGTGGTGCGAATGGCGCCGTGGCGGAACAGCTCGGTGGCGAGGTTCGCGAGGATCATCTTCTCGTGCGAGGGGGATCCTCCGAGGCGCGCGCCCTTGGTGGGTGCAGGCATGGTCGTTCTCCTTGGTGGAAATGAAGGTCAGTACTGGTCGCCGAAGTCGTCGGAGTAGGAGTCCATGGCCGACGGCTCCAGCCCGCCCACGGAATCCTTGAGCGACAGCCCCAGCTCGGCGAGCTTCGCCTTGACCTCGTCGATGGACTTCTGGCCGAAGTTGCGGATGTCGAGGAGGTCCGCCTCCGAGCGAGAGGTCAGCTCGCCGACGGTGTGCACGCCCTCGCGCATCAGGCAGTTGTAGGAGCGCACCGTGAGGTTCAGGTCGTTGATCGGCAGCGCCAGATCCGCGGCCAGAGCCTGATCCGTGGGCGAGGGGCCGATCTCGATGCCCTCCGCCTCCTGGTTCAGCTCGTGGGCCAGACCGAACAGCTCGACGAGGGTCTTGCCGGCGGAGGCCACCGCATCCCGCGGGGAGATCGCGGGCTTGGTCTCCACGTCCACGATCAGCTTGTCGAAGTCCGTGCGCTGCTCCACACGGGTCGCCTCGACCTTGTAGGTCACCTTCAGCACCGGCGAGTAGATCGAATCGACCGGGATCCGGCCGATCTCGCCGTCCATGCCCTTGTTCTGCTGGGCGGAGACGTAGCCGCGACCGCGCTCGACGATCAGCTCGATCTCCAGGCGGCCCTTGTCGTTCAGGGTCGCGATGTGCAGGTCAGGGTTGTGGATCTCCACACCGGCGGGCGGGGTGATGTCCGCGGCGGTGACCTTCCCGGCCTCCTCGCGGCGCAGGTACATCACGACCGGCTCATCGTTCTCCGAGGAGACGACGAGGTTCTTGATGTTGAGGATGACCTCGGTGATGTCCTCCTTCACGCCGGGCACGGTGCTGAACTCGTGCAGCACCCCGTCGACGCGGATCGAGGTGACCGCGGCACCGGGGATGGAGGACAGCAGGGTGCGGCGCAGGGAGTTGCCGAGGGTGTAGCCGAAGCCCGGCTCGAGCGGCTCGATGACGAACCGGGAGCGGTTGTCCGACACGACCTCTTCGGTCAGCGTGGGGCGCTGTGCGATGAGCACTGGTGGATCCTTTCAGCGAACGTCCGCCATATGACGCTCAGAAGGGGGGCGGTGGGCCTAGATGACAGATGGTCTGGTCCGTCCCGGACACGGCGATGCCCCGTCCGGCACGGCAGGCCGGGACGGGGCGGGCCCCGTCACGGCCGATGACGCGATCAGACGCGGCGGCGCTTGGCCGGGCGGGTGCCGTTGTGCGGCTGCGGGGTAACGTCCTGGATCGAGCCGACCTCGAGACCCGTCGCGGTCAGCGAACGGATCGCGGTCTCACGGCCGGAGCCGGGGCCCTTGACGAAGACGTCGACCTTCTTCAGGCCGTGCTCCTGCGCCCGGCGCGCGGCGGCCTCAGCGGCCATCTGCGCGGCGTACGGGGTGGACTTGCGCGACCCCTTGAAGCCGACCTGACCGGCCGACGCCCAGGAGATCACGGCACCGGTCGGATCCGTGATGGACACGATCGTGTTGTTGAACGTGCTCTTGATGTAGGCCTGGCCGTTGACGACGTTCTTCTTGTCCTTGCGGCGCGGCTTGCGGGCCGCGGCCTGGCGGGTCTTGGTTGCCATGCGGCAGAACTCCTCTGGTGGGTTGCGGATGCGCCGGATCCCTCAGCGGCGCGAAGTGACTGCGGGCTCGAGCCGGATCAAGCGGCCGAGCTCAGCGCTCAGGGGATCAGCGGGTCTTCTTCTTGCCGGCGACGGTGCGCTTGGGGCCCTTACGGGTGCGCGCATTGGTCTTGGTGCGCTGACCGCGCACGGGCAGGCCGCGGCGGTGGCGCAGGCCCTGATAGCTGCCGATCTCCACCTTGCGGCGGATATCAGCGGCGACCTCGCGGCGCAGGTCACCCTCGACCATGTAGTTCGCCTCGATGTGATCGCGCAGCTTCACGAGCTCCTCGTCGGTCACCTCGCGGACGCGCTTATCGCCGGAGACGCCGGTCGCGGCCAGGGTCTCCAGGGCGCGGGTGCGACCCACGCCGAAGATGTACGTCAGGGCGACCTCGAGGCGCTTCTCGCGCGGAAGATCGACTCCCACCAGACGTGCCATGTGCAGATTCTCCTACTGTCTCGGAGGCCTGATCCGATTCCCCGCCCTGGGATGCCTCCCGGGCGCCGCAGCCTCCGTCCTGCGGGTGGCCGACTGATGCCGGTGGAATCGTCTCTTCTGTTGTTATGTGCCCGCAAGCGGGCAGGTGCCCCGAAGGGCGTGCCGCCGGTGCGGCGGCAGGGTCACACCAGCGGGGCAATCAGCCCTGCTCGCTGTGCTGATCTCCTCCCGTTCGACCTCGGGGACGGCTCGTACCTCGCCGGCCCTCGGCCTCACAGTTCGTCGATTCAGCTGTGCTCGTTGCGCTGATCTCCTCCCGTTCGACCTCGGGGACGGCTCGTACCTCGCCGGCCCTCGGCCTCACAGTTCGTCGATCAGCCCTGACGCTGCTTGTGACGGGGGTTCGAGCAGATGACCATGACGCGCGCGTGGCGACGGATCACCTTGCAGTTGTCGCAGATCGGCTTGACGCTCGGCTTGACCTTCATTGCGTTCCTTCTCCCGGGACGATCACTTGTAGCGGTAGACGATGCGGCCCCGATCGAGGTCGTAGGGGCTCAGCTCGACGACAACGCGGTCCTCGGGAAGGATGCGGATGTAGTGCTGGCGCATCTTCCCGGAGATGTGCGCGAGCACCATGTGCCCGTTGTCGAGCTCCACGCGGAAGCGCGCGTTCGCGAGCGCCTCCGTGACCGTGCCTTCGACCTCGATCACTCCGTCCTTCTTCGCCATGCCTCCCCAATCTCTCGCCTCCGGGGCCGGAGGCTGAGTTCCGCGTTGCTGAGTTCCTGACTTATCAGGTCCTGCACACCGCGACGCCAGGTGACGAGGCGGTGAGGGTGCTGCTCCCATCAGATGCCGATGCGGCACTGCCGCTGGACCACCGACGGGCCATCCGGCGAGCCCACAGACCCACTCAGAAACGCCGCGCGTGCGGAGCACACCCGATGGATCAGCCTACACGGGCACGGTCAGCAAGACCATGGCCTCGCACGATGACGCCGGTCACTCCCGCGGGGCAGCTCAAGGCCCGAAACCTCCCTCGTCGGACCCTCACTCCCCCGCCACCGGGTCCGGGGCGGCGCGCACCCCGCGCCGCGCCAGCTCCTCCTCGCCGCCATCCCCAGCAGTCAGCACGAGCAGACCCTGCTCGGTGACGGCCACCGAATGCTCTTCATGGGCAGCGCGACCGCCACCGGTGGCGCGCACCGTCCAGTCATCCTCGTCGAGCTCCCAGGTTCCCGAACCCTGGATCAGCATCGGCTCGATCGCCAGGCACATGCCGGGACGGACCTTCGGGCCGCGCGAGCGGGTGCGATAGTTCATGACATCCGGCGGCTGATGCATCGCGGTGCCGATCCCGTGCCCACCGAAGCCCTCCAGATGCGAGAGCGCATCCCCGGCGGCGTCGGCGACGAAGTCCTCGATCGCCGCGCCGACATCGCCCACCCGCTGAGCGGTCGCGAGCGCCGCGATACCGGTCCACAGCGCATCCCGGGTGACCTCCACCAGATCCTCATCGGCCACCGAGCGGGGCTCGCCCACCACATGGGTGCGGGCGGCATCGGAATGCCAGCCATCCAGGATCAGACCGCCGTCGATCGAGACCAGATCCCCCTCCTCGAGCACCTGCTCGCCGGGGATGCCGTGGACCACGACCTCGTTGACGCTGATGCACAGCGTGGCCGGGAAACCCATGTACCCCAGGAAGTTCGGGGTGCCGCCGAGGTCCCGGATCATCTCATGCGCGAGATCATCGAGGTGGTCGGTGGTGATCCCGGGGCGGATCTGCTCGGCGAGCATCTCGTGGACCTGATGCAGCGCCAGCCCACTGCGACGCATCTGGTGGATCTGCTCCGGGGTCTTGAGCTCCACCCGTTCCGGACGCAGCCCCATCAGGCGCCGAGAGCATCGCGCAGGGACGCGGTCACCTGGTCGATCGAGGCCATGCCATCCACGCGGCGCACCAGGCCGCGCTTGTCGTACACGTCGATCAGCGGGGCGGTCTGCTCGGCGTACACCTCGAGGCGACGACGGATCGTCTCCTCGGTGTCATCGCTGCGCCCCTGCTCCTGACCGCGGGCCACCAGACGCTCGATCACCGCGTCGGTCTCCACGACCAGCAGCAGTACGGCGTCCAGCTCGGAGCCGAGCTCGGTGAGCATCCCGTCCAGCGCCTCGACCTGATCCAGGGTGCGCGGGTAGCCGTCCAGCAGGAAGCCGTCCCGCGCATCGTCCTCATCCAGGCGGGAGCGGACCATGTCATTGGTGACGGAATCGGGCACGTACTCGCCCTTGTCCATGTAGGACTTCGCGAGCACCCCCAGCTCGGTCTGACCCGAGACGTTGGCGCGGAAGATGTCGCCGGTGGAAATCGCGGGGATGGCCAGCTCCTGTGCGAGGCGCGCCGCCTGGGTGCCCTTGCCGGCGCCGGGCGGGCCCACGATCAGCAGACGGCGGGCGCTGGGGCGACCGTCGGCGGTCTGCGGAGCGTTGGAGGCATCGGACGTGGTGGTCACCGGAGGATCCCTTCGTAGTGATGCTGCTGGAGCTTGGCGTCGACCTGCTTCACGGTGTCCAGCCCCACACCGATGATGATCAGCAGCGAGGCGCCACCCAGCGGGAAGTCCTGCGAGGTGCCCAGGTACACCAGGGCCAGCAGCGGGATGAGACAGATGATTGCGAGGTACACGGCCCCCGCGGACTGGATGCGATTGATGACGTAGCGCAGGTACCGCTCAGTGGGCTTGCCTGCGCGCACATTCGGGATGAAGCCGCCGTACTTCTTCATGTTGTCGGCGATCTCCTCCGCGTTGAACGTGATGGAGACGTAGAAGAACGCGAAGAAGATGATCAGGGCCACGAACACCACGGCGTAGACCCAGGAGAAGCTGTAGCCCATCACCAGGTGCTGGTTGATCCACTGCACCCAGGCGGCATTCGGGTCACCGAAGCTCGAGGCCATCTGCGGCAGCGCCAGGATCGAGCTGGCGAAGATCACGGGGATCACACCGGCCTGGTTGACCTTGATGGGGATGTAGGTGGAGGTGCCGCCGTACATGCGTCGGCCCACCATGCGCTTGGCGTACTGCACGGGCACGCGGCGCTGGGACTGCTCGACGAAGACCATGCCCACCATGACCACCAGCGCCACGAGGAGCACCAGGCCGAAGACCATCCACCCCTTGAGCATCCACACCTGACCGAAGGCGGTCGGGAAGGACGCGGCGATCGAGGAGAAGATCATCAGCGACATGCCGTTGCCGATGCCACGTTCGGTGATCATCTCGCCCATGAACATGATCAGCACGGTGCCGACGGTCATCGTCAGCACCATCAGCAGCAGCGTAGGCACGGACTGATCGGGCACCAGCTCGAGATTGCAGCCCACGAAGAAGTTGCCCGAGCGCACCAGGGTGATGATCGTGGTGGCCTGTAGGACCGACAGTCCGATCGTGAGATAGCGGGTGTACTGCGTGAGCTTCGCGGTGCCGGAGGCGCCCTCCTTGTGCAGCGCCTCGAACCGCGGGATCACCACGCGCAGCAGCTGCACGATGATCGACGCGGTGATGTACGGCATCACGCCCAGCGAGAACACCGACAGCTGTAGCAGCGCCCCGCCGGAGAACATGTTCACCATGCCCAGCACGCTGCCGTTCTGCGCGCCCAGCGCGGCATCTGCACAGCGCTGGACGTTGGTGGCGTCGAACCCCGGCGTAGGGACGAACACGCCCAGCCGGTACACGGCGATCATTCCGAGGGTGAAGAGGATCTTCGCCCTGAGCTCAGGGGTGCGCAGCGCGCGCACAATTGAGTTCACCAGTTTCCCTCCTGGAGGTCCGCGGTCGAGATCGCACTCGTCACGATCTTCCCTCGGGCCGTGACATACAGGCACCCGACGGACCGGCCCCGGTACGGCGACGGGGCACCGCGGCGCACACTATCCGCGCCGCGATGCCCCGTCAAAAGTGGTTCACGCGATGGTGACGGATCCGCCAGCCGCCGCGATCTTCTGCTCCGCCGAGGCGGAGAACTTCTGCGCGGTGACATCGAGCTTGACGCTCACGTCGCCGGAGCCGAGCACCTTCACGGGCTGGTTCTTGCGCACCGCGCCCTTGGCCACGAGGTCCTCTACCGTGACAGTGCCGCCCTCGGGGAACAGCTCCTGCAGGGTCGAGAGGTTCACGACCTGGTACTCAACGCGGAACGGGTTGGTGAACCCGCGCAGCTTGGGCAGGCGCATATGCATCGGCATCTGGCCGCCCTCGAAGCCCAGCGGAACCTGGTACCGGGCCTTCGTGCCCTTGGTACCGCGGCCCGCGGTCTTACCCTTGGATGCCTCGCCACGGCCCACGCGAGTGCGCGCGGTCTTGGCACCGGGCGCGGGGCGCAGGTCGTGGAGCTTCAGCGGCGCGCCGCTGTTGTCAGTGTTGTTCATGTCAGTCCACCTCTTCGGTCGTCACCAGATGGGTGACGGCGCGGATCATGCCGCGGATCTCGGGGCGGTCCTCCTTCACCACGGTGTCACCGATGCGCTTGAGGCCGAGGCCGCGCAGGGTGGCTCGCTGGCTCTGGTTGCCGCCGATCTCGGATCGAATCTGCGTCACCTTGATCTGCATCAGGCACCCACCTTCTCCGCACGGGCCGCGGCGCGACCCTCGGCCTGGGCTCGCAGGAGCGGCGCCGGGACGACGTCCTCGACCGCAAGGCCACGGCGCGCGGCCACGGCCTCGGGCTCCTCGAGCTGCTGGAGCGCGTCCACGGTGGCCCGCACGATGTTGATCGCGTTGGTCGAGCCGAGGGACTTCGACAGCACGTCCTGCACGCCCGCGCACTCCAGCACGGCGCGCACCGGACCGCCGGCGATCACACCGGTACCGGGAGCGGCCGGACGCAGCAGAACGGTGCCTGCCGCATCGTGCCCCTGCACGGTGTGCACGACGGTGCCCTGGATGCGGGGGACGCGGAAGAAGTTCTTCTTCGCCTCCTCGACCCCCTTGGAGATCGCCGCGGGCACCTCCTTGGCCTTGCCGTAGCCGACGCCGACGGTGCCATCGCCGTCACCGACCACCACGAGGGCGGTGAAGGAGAAGCGACGGCCACCCTTGACGACCTTGGAGACGCGGTTGATCTTCACCACGCGCTCGAGGAGCGCCGACTTATCGGCGTCCTGACCGCGGTCCCGACCGCGGCCGCCCTGACGCCCGCCGCTCTGGCGAGCGCCGCGCTCGTTGTTGTTGTCATCCCGCCGGCCGGAGGCCGCGGGACCATTGCCACGCTGCTGTGCAGCCATTTCAGATCCTCTTCTCGTCCTGGGTCCGGGGGGTCACAGTGCCAGACCGGCCTCGCGGGCGCCGTCGGCGACGGCGGCCACACGGCCGTGGTACTTATTGCCGCTGCGGTCGAACACGACAGACTCGATCCCGGCGGCCTTGGCGCGCTCGGCGATCAGGGCGCCGACGGTGCGGGCCTTGTCCGTCTTGGTGGCGTCCGACTGGCGCAGATCCGCCTCCATGGAGGAGGCCGAGACCAGCGTCTTGCCCAGGGAGTCGTCGACGACCTGGACGAACACGTGACGCGAGGACCGGGTGACGACCAGGCGCGGACGCTCGGCGGTGCCGATGACGCGACGGCGCACGCGCAGGTGACGCCGACCGCGAGCGCGCAGCTTGGAGCCGCGGTTGCCCTTGGTGTGCTTGAGTGCGTACCCCATGATCACTTACCAGCCTTTCCGGCCTTGCGGATCACGACCTCGTCGGCGTACCGCACGCCCTTGCCCTTGTAGGGCTCCGGCTTGCGGATCTTGCGGATGTTCGCGGCGACCTCGCCCACCTGCTGCTTGTCGATGCCGTTGACCGAGAACTTGGTCGGCGACTCGACGGCGAAGGTGATGCCCTGGGGCGCCTTCACCACGACGGGGTGGGAGAAGCCGAGGGCGAACTCGAGGTCCGTGCCCTTCGCGGTGACGCGGTAACCGGTCCCCACGATCTCCAGCTTCTTGGTGAAGCCCTCGGTCACGCCGAGGACCAGGTTGTTGATGAGCGTGCGGGTCAGGCCGTGGAGGGCCTTGGACTCCCGCTCGTCGTCGGGGCGATTGACGACGATGGAGCCGTCCTCGCCGCGCTCGACGGTCAGCGGAGCCGGCACCACGTGCTTGAGCTCGCCCTTGGGACCGGTCACCGTGACGGTGCGGTCCTCGATGGTGACGTTCTGGACAGAGGCCGGCACTGCGACCGGCAGGCGTCCGATGCGGGACATATTCGGTGTTCTCCTCTCCCGCTCACCAGATGTAGGCGAGGACTTCCCCACCCACACCCTTCTGGGCTGCCTGCTTGTCCGTCAGGAGGCCGGAGGACGTGGACAGGATCGCCACGCCCAGGCCGCCGAGGACCTTGGGCAGGTTGTTGGACTTCGCGTACACGCGCAGGCCGGGCTTGCTGATGCGGCGGATCCCGGAGATCGCACGCTCCCGGCTGTCGGAGTACTTCAGCTCGAGGACGAGGTTCTTGCCGACCTCGGCCTCCTCCTCGTGCCAGCCCAGGATGTAGCCCTCGGCCTTGAGGATGTCCGCGATGCGGGCCTTCAGCTTCGAGTACGGCATGGACGCGGTCTCGTGGTACGCCCCGGAGGCGTTACGGATCCGCGTGAGCATGTCCGCGATCGGATCGGTCATGGTCATGTCTGTTGCTTCTTCCTCACCTGGTTTCCCCGTGCCCTGTGGGCCGAGGACCTGTGGCGGTAGTCCTTACCAGCTGCTCTTCGTGACGCCGGGCAGTTCGCCGCGATGGGCCATCTCGCGCAGGCACACGCGGCACAGGCCGAACTTGCGGTACACGGAGTGCGGGCGACCGCAGCGCTGGCACCGGGTGTACGCGCGGACCGCGAACTTGGGCTTGCGCTCCGCCTTCTTGATCAGGGCAGTCTTGGCCATATCAGTTCTCCTTGAAGGGGAAGCCGAGCGCCTTGAGCAGCGCGCGCCCCTCGTCGTCGGTCTTCGCAGTGGTGACGACCGTGATGTCCATGCCGCGGACGCGGTCGATCTTGTCCTGGTCGATCTCGTGGAACATGACCTGCTCGGTGAGACCGAAGGTGTAGTTGCCGTTGCCGTCGAAGTGCTTCGGCGACAGACCGCGGAAGTCGCGGATGCGCGGCAGGGCGGTGGACAGCAGACGGTCCAGGAACTCCCACATGCGTGCACCGCGCAGGGTGACGTGGGCGCCGATGGGCATGCCCTCACGCAGCTTGAACTGCGCGATGGACTTGCGGGCCTTGGTGACCTGGGGCTTCTGGCCGGTGATGGCGGCGAGGTCCTTGATCGCGCCGTCGATCACCTTGGAGTCGCGAGCGGCGTCGCCGACGCCCATGTTCACGACGATCTTCGTCAGGCCGGGCACGAGCATGACGTTCTTGTAGCCGAACTGCTCGGTCAGAGCCGGACGGACGGTCTCGTTGTACTTGGTCTTCAGACGCGGGGTGGGCGCCTGGGTCTGGGTCTCGGTCATCTCAGATGTCCTTCCCGGAGCGCTTCGCGTAACGGACGCGCACCTGCTTGGTGCGGCCGTTCTCGAGCTCGACGGTCTCGACGCGGTAGCCGATCTTGGTCGGCTTGTTGTCCTCGGGGTCCACGAACGCCACGTTGGAGACGTGGATCGGGGCCTCGCGCTGCTCGATCCCGCCGGCGCCGCCGGCCTGGGTGGGCTTGAGGTGGTGGGTACGACGGTTCACGCCCTCGACCAGCACGCGCTGGGTGTCGGGGAAGACCTGCAGGACACGGCCCTGCTTGCCCTTGTCGCCCGGCTCCAGACCGCGCTTGGCGGCCTTGTCGGCATCGCTGGTGCGACCGGTGATGACCTGCACCAGGTCACCCTTCTTGATCTTCATCTTTGCCATGTCACAGCACCTCCGGTGCCAGCGAGACGATCTTCATGAATCGCTTGTCGCGCAGCTCACGGCCGACGGGGCCGAAGATACGGGTGCCGCGCGGCTCGCCGTCGGTCTTGAGGATGACTGCGGCGTTCTCGTCGAAGCGGATGTAGGAGCCGTCGACGCGACGGACCTCCTTGGACGTGCGGACGACGACGGCCTTGACCACGTCGCCCTTCTTGACGTTTCCACCGGGGATGGCGTCCTTGACGGTCGCCACGATGGTGTCGCCGATGCTGGCGTAACGGCGACCGGAGCCACCGAGAACCCGGATGCAGAGGATCTCCTTGGCACCCGTGTTGTCGGCGACCTTCAGTCGCGACTCCTGCTGAATCACTCGTTCTCCTATCGTCTCGCCGGTTCTCTTCCCCCGTGTGCGGGGACCGAGCCTGGCGGAACGGAATCTGGACCGTGCCCGGCCGCCCCCGGATCGGGATCCGACGCGGGCGCTGCCGTCGACGGGCTCCGGGCACCGAAAAATCCTCGACCGGACTCAGGCACTGGCGTGCTGAACGCGGGGCGTTCGCCTCATGTGCGAGGTCTCCGGTGAGGAGGGATCTGGTGGTACCGGATCCTGTCGCGGAACCCCGGTGCCCCCTGCGCGGTCGGACCGCACGGAGAGCATGGCGCTCCGGCAACCGTTCAATCGTACGGGGGACGTGCGTGGATGTCACCCCCGAGGTTGGGGCCGATGCATGTGTGCTTGCTCTCCCCCGAGGCGTGTGTCCCCCGCACCCC
>NZ_JALLAL010000049.1:0-22413 GCF_023062615.1 Brachybacterium sp. Marseille-Q7125
ACTGGAAGGCCTGACTCCCCAGGCCTACCGGACCGCGCACCGAGAGACCCTCACCAGCTCGTCAGAACCCGCCCCCGAACCCCTGAACGCCAGATAACCCAGCCTCCACCAAACCCGGGGCTTGACACCCGCAACTAACGGACTCTGCCACACAGTCTGACGCGGGACATCGGGGTGCGAGATGTGCGCACCTGGTTCCGCCGCGAATGGTCCGCACTGCAGAGCTTCCACGGCATGTGGTTCGCAGACTCCGATGAGCTCGAGCGGCGATCCGCGCCCATTTCGGATCCCTCGAAGCGTTCCGTCGTCAGCGCGGCTGGGACGAATACCGTGCCGCAGCGCCGAGCCGCGAGATCGGTGCGCCGCTCGACCACGTCTTTGACGAGTCCGTCCCCGAGAGTGCCTGGGATGCCGCGCTGTGTGAGAGCGCCGCGGCGTACCGCGGGGGCCGCCTCCTCGGCGAGGTTGCGCCGGGCACCTCACGCACGCCGGTGGAATGGGAGTGCGCCGACGGACACCGTTTCACCGCCTCGCCGTATCTCGTGGTCGGCGCAGGGCACTGGTGCCCCACGTGGACAGCACAGTCCGAGCGCTTTGCTGAGCAGGCGCATGACAACCGATTCCTCGCCCAGGTGGTCAGCGCCTGAGCGGATCAGGCGACGTGCCTCCGGCATTGCGGGAGCCCGCCCGCACCAGTGGGTGCGGGCGGGCTCACCGGAGCGTCGATGCGTGCCGGGGATGCGGACGTCGCGCGGACCGCCAGGCCAGGAAGCACCCCTGACCTGCGCACACATCTCAGATGTCGTAGTAGAGCTCGAACTCGTGCGGGTGGGGGCGGAAGCGGAACGGGTCGATCTCCGTGGTGCGCTTCAGCTCGATCCACGTCGCAATGAGGTCCTCGGGGAACACATCGCCCTCGGTGAGGAAGTCATGATCCTCCTCGAGCGCATCCAGCGCCGCCTCGAGCGAGGACGGGATCTGGCAGATCTCCGCATGCTCCTCCGGCGGCAGCTCATACAGGTCCTTGTCGATCGGCTCCGGCGGCTCGATGCGGTTGCGGATCCCGTCGATCCCGGCCATGAGCTGCGCCGCGAAGGACAGGTAGGGGTTCGCCGACGGGTCCGGGGTGCGGAACTCGATGCGCTTGGCCTTCGGCGAGGAGCCCGTGACAGGAATGCGGATCGCAGCCGAGCGGTTCCGGGCCGAGTACACCATGTTGACCGGCGCCTCGAAGCCCGGCACGAGCCGCTTGAAGGAGTTCACCGTGGGGTTGGTGAACGCGGTCAGTGCGGGGGAGTGCTCGATGATGCCGCCGATGTACCAGCGCGCGATGTCTGAGAGCCCGCCGTAGCCGCGCTCGTCGTAGAACAGCGGCTCGCCGTCCTTCCACAGCGACTGGTGGGTGTGCATCCCCGAGCCGTTGTCGCCGAACAGAGGCTTGGGCATGAACGTCGCGGTCTTACCCGCCTCCCACACCGTGTTCTTCACGATGTACTTGAACTTCATGACGTCATCGGCGGCGTTCAGCAGCGTGTTGAAACGGTAGTTGATCTCTTGCTGGCCGGCAGTGCCCACCTCGTGGTGCGCCCGCTCCACCTCCAGCCCCACCTGGTTGAGCACCGCGCAGATCTCATCGCGCAGATCCGCCATCTGATCGGTCGGGGGGACGGGGAAGTAGCCGCCCTTGACCCGCGTCTTGTAGCCCTGGTTGCCGCCGTACTCGGACTCATCACGGTCGGTGTTCCACGCCGCCTCATCGGAGTCGATCGTGTAGAAGCCGGAGTTGATGCCGCTCTTGAAACGCACATCGTCGAAGATGTAGAACTCCGCCTCCGCCGCGAAGAACGCGGTGTCCGCGATCCCGGTGGAGCTCAGGTATTCCTGGGCCTTCTGTGCCACCGTGCGGGGATCACGCGAATAGGGCTCGTCCGTGAAGGGATCGACGATCGAGAAGTTGATGATGAGGGTCTTGCGCGCCCGGTAGGGGTCCACGTAGGCGGTGGACAGATCCGGGATCAGCTTCATATCGGACTCGTGGATGGCCTGGAAGCCACGGATCGAGGAGCCGTCGAAGAGCTGACCGGTGCTGATGGCCTCCTCGTCGAACGTCGCAGCGGGCACATTGAAGTGCTGCATGACGCCGGGCAGGTCGCAGAATCGGATGTCGACGAACTCGACACCCTCTTCCTCGATGTACTTCACGACCTCGCTGGGGTTGTTGAACACGGCTCCTCCATCCGCGCCGTCGGGCGCGTGTCGTCCAGATCGTCACCCCGTAGGGCGGGTCCCCGCGGCCGACGCGCGCCGAGCCGACGGGTGAATCCATTTTAGAGCCGCCACACGCTCTCCGAGCACGGCGCGAAATGTCCAGGTCAGCCAGATAGGGTGCCAGGGTGATCGATCGCAAGGACCTGGGCTCGTGGATGGATGGCGCTCCCGGCGAGGAGGGCTACGTCAAGGGCTCCGCGCTCGGGCTGCCCGCCACCGGATCGGGGTCGGTGGCCCCGTTCTGGCGTCGCCCGCTGGCGCTGGTCCTGGACTGGGCGCTGTGCCTGGGGATCTCCGCGCTCGTCTTCGACGGCGTCGCCCTCGCAGACCTGGTGCTGTTCGCCGTGATCAACGTGCTGTTCCTGACGCTGTTCGGGGCGACCCCCGGGCAGTTCATCACGCGCGTGAAGGTGGTGCCGGTGCGCGGGCGCTCCCCGATGCTGCTGCGCGCCACGGTGCGCACTACGCTGATGCTCCTCCTGCTGCCGGCTGTGGTCTACAACCGTGATGCGCAGCCCCTGCAGGATGTGGTCGCCGGTACCGCCGCCGTCCGGATCTGAACCCAAAGGGCTCTGCTCCCCACCGGGTCTGCAGCCCGACGCTTCCCACCAGCTCTGCTGCCCGCGCCCCGGCGGCGTCTCAGCGTCCGCGCATCGCCTTGCGGTTGAGGCGGGCGCGCATCGGATCGATGCCCTTGGGCATGGACTGGCGCAGCGAGCGATGCAGAACATTCAGCCGCTGCGAGACCGCCGCTCCCTCGCTCTTGGTCAGCGGCTTCTTCATGCGCTGCATGTAGCTGGGCAGCTTGTGCAGCGGCACCTCGCCATCGCCGTCGCCCACCACGATCTGGTGCACCGGCACGCTGTCATGCTGCAGCACGCGTCGGATCGCGCGCCGCTCCTTCTCCAGCAGCCGCATAGAGATCGCGGAGGAATCCTCCGCCACGATCGCCACGCCCGACCGGCCGGAAGCACGGAAGAGCATCTTCTGCGAGCGCGGATCGATCTGCACCGGCTCGTCCTCGACGTTCCACCCGCGCCGGATGGACTGCATCGCCGCGAGCGCCGCGCCGGGCTGCCCCTTGATGCGGGCGAAGGCGGCGCGTTCGGCCTTGCGGGCCAGGATCAGCATCGCGATCAGCAGACCCACCATCAGTCCCATGAAGACGCCGTACCAGGGGCTGTTGAACACCAGCCAGGTGACCAGCAGGCCCACGGCGATCGATGCGGCCATCGCCAGCAGCATCATCGGCAGGGTGGAGCGATCCATCTCCTGCGTGTACTTGAAGACCTCGATGATCTGCTTGAAGCGACCGGGCTTCTTCTGGCCGTCCGTGGACGTCTTCGCAGCGTTCTTCGTGGTCTTCGCGGAGCCCTTCGCGGGCGTGCTGGGGGAGCGGCGGGCCATGGGGTCCTCTCGAGGGCGGGCGGGCGTCAGGACGCCTGGGACTGGTTCTGGCGGGCGACCACGGCGGCCGCCTCCTGCCGAGCGGGCTGATCGGAGTCGAGGTGGCGCAAATTCTCGGGGATCTCCCGGCCCAGCTTGCGCATGGCCTGCGCCCACAGCTTCCCGGCCCGGTAGGAGGAGCGCACCATCGGCCCCGCCATGACGGCCAGGAAACCCATCTCCTGAGCGGCCTCGGACAGCTCCACGAACTCCTGCGGCTTGACCCAGCGGTCGATCGGATGGTGGAGCTTCGAGGGCCGCATGTACTGGGTGATCGTGATGATGTCGCAGCCTGCATCGTGCAGACGCTGCAGCGACTCGAGGATCTCCTCGGTGGTCTCACCCATGCCCAGGATCAGGTTGGACTTGGTGATCATCCCGGCGTCCTTGCCCATCGTGATCACGTCCAGCGACCGCTCGTAGCGGAAGGCGGGGCGGATCCGCTTGAAGATCCGCGGGACGGTCTCGAGGTTGTGGGCGAACACCTCGGGCTGCGCGGCGAACACCTGCTCGAGCGCCTCGCCGTCGCCCTTGATGTCATCGATCAGCAGCTCGACCCCGGTGCCGGGGTTCATCGCGTGGATCTGCTCGCAGGTCTTCGCGAACAGGCCCGCGGCACCATCGGCCAGGTCATCGCGCGCCACACCGGTGATGGTGGAGTAGCGCAGGCCCATCTCCTTGACCTGCTGGGCCACCTTGAACGGCTCCATCGGATCCACGGGCTGCGGCTTGCCGGTGGCGATGTTGCAGAAGTCGCAGCGGCGCGTACAGGTGTCCCCGCCGATGAGGAACGTGGCCTCGCGGTCCTCCCAGCATTCGAAGATGTTGGGGCAGCCGGCTTCCTCGCAGACGGTGTGCAGGCCCTGGCCGTGCACCCGCTTCTTCATGGCGCTGTACTCCGGACCCATGACGGCGCGGGTCTTGATCCACTCCGGCTTGCGCTCGATCGGCACCGCGGCATTGCGGGCCTCGATGCGCATCATGCGACGTCCTTCGGGGGCGATGGTCACCCTGGAGCCTCCTCACTGCTGGATTCTATGAGTCTATAGATGAACGGGCCGATGGGGCTGCTCAGGAAGCCCGCTGCGAGGTGCGGTGCGCCACGAGATCCGTCATCGCGGCGGCCACCGGGTCGATCACGGCGGCGACGGGCACGCGCCGTCCAAGCTCCTGGCTGAGGGAGGTCACTCCCGCGTCATCGATCCCGCAGGGGATCACATTGCTGGCCCACGAGAGATCATTGGCGCAGTTCAAGGCGAACCCATGCATCGTGGCGCGTTTGGATACGCGCAGCCCGATCGCGCAGACCTTTCGGTCCTCCTCACCCGGACGGCGCACCCACACGCCGCTGCGCCCTTCGACCGCACAGGTCTGCAGCCCCAGATCGCTGCAGACACCGATGATGGTCTGCTCGATGGCGCGCACGAAGCCGACGACGTCGATCGGCACCGGCAGCTTCACGATCGGGTAGCCGACCAGCTGCTGCGGTCCGTGCCAGGTGAGCTTGCCGCCGCGGTCGATGTCCACCACCTCCGCGCCATCGCGGGGACGTTCATGATCGGCGGTGAGCTTCCCGGCGGTGTACACCGGTTGATGTTCGAGCAGCAGCAGCGTGTCCGGCCGCTCCCCGGCGACGACCTCGGCGTGCAGGCGCCGCTGGATGTCCCAGGCGGTGCGGTAGTCCACGGGGCCGGGCGGGAGCGAGAACTCCTCGTGGCGATCCCCGCCGGGGATCTGGTCGCTGAAACCAAGGCGGATTACATCGAGCACCGACCCAGGCTACATCGCTGCGACCTGCGGATTGTGGATGACCGAGGGGCTGTCCGGAGTCCCGGGCGCACACTGGGCACATGGAGCACAGACACGGGATGTCAGGGGCGACGGAGCGCAGCGAGGAGCTGATCGGTCCGCCGGGGCGCGAGCGCGCCCTGCGGGTGCGCGCCACAGCACCAGCGGGGGAGCGCGCCGTCCGGGCGGAGCAGACGCTGCTGGCAGCCCTCGAGGTCGCCGGAATCAACGCCGCCCCGTGCGTGCTCGAGGTCGAGGCCGACGGGTACATACGCGAGACCGCTCCACCGCTGCGGCGCCGCCAGGGCCGTCGGGTTGCCGCGGCCGCAGATCCCGCGACCGCGGAGCGGGAGGCCTCTCGGCAGATCCGCGCGGAGCTCGAGGAGCTGCTTGAGGCGCTGCATGAGCGCGGCTGGGTGCTCGGCGCCGCCCCGGGCGGCGGGATTGGGGCCCGGGCCCAGGGGAGCGTTCTCGTCACCGATCTACGCGGCCTGCGGGAATCCTCGTCCGTGCGGGCGCAGGTGGAGGATCGACACTGGATCGACAGCGTCCTCGGGGATCAGGACCGGACCCTGCGGCGCCGCATCCACGACCGCGGGCCCGATCCTGATGTGCTGGTCGCACCGATACCAGAAGCACCACATCAGCAGCAGTCCGATGCTGATCCCGGGGAGGAGTCCCAGCTCCGTCCGCTCCCGCAGCCCCGCACGGCCTCACGCAGCGCGCAACGCACGGGCAGCGGTGCCACGGCGACGGTGCGGCGTGTCCTCGCAGACCCGGTTCATCGCCGCACCGCTGTGCTGTCCGCCCTTGTGGTGCTCGCCCTGGCTGTGGCCGGGGGTGGCACCTGGTGGGTCCTGCGAGATCCGGTTGTGAGCATCGCAGCGCCTCCGGCCCCGGCCTCGCGCGGCGCAACAACGCCGGATGCTGAGCCCGTGCCGGCGATCGACGACCCGTGGGCCCTGACGGCGGAGCTCGCGGGAGCACGTCACGCCTACGTCACCGGTCTGGCGGACGTCTCACCGGCGCTGCCGGGGTCGGTGGCTGCCTCCGACGACGAGGCGGTGCGCACCGCCTACCAGGGAGCGACGGTGCGGGGCGGTGGCCCGGTGATCCATCAGGCGGAGCTGATCCAGGCCCCGGATGCCCAGGGGCGGGCGGTCATCGCCGCGGTGACCTCGACCGAGGAGCACACGGTCACCACGGGCACCGATGACGAGACGATCGTCCCGGCGACGCAGCCTGCGTCGGTATGGATCGAGCTCATATGGGATCACGATCAGTGGCGGATCGTGGAGGTCAGCCCCGCGAGTTCCTGAGCGCAGAGGGCCCCGGCACCGATGCGGTGCCGGGGCCCTCTCGGGTGTGGTCTCACCGCCTCAAGGGCGGCGCGACGTTGATGCGCGGGTCAGCGTGGCTCAGAGACCGAGCTCTGCCTCGAACGCGCCCTCCTCGAGACGCTTCTTCATGTAGGTGAGGAAGCGGGCGGCGTCGCCGCCGTCGACCATGCGGTGGTCGTAGGAGAGGAACAGGTACATCATCGAGCGGATAGCGATGGTGTCATCACCCTCGGCGTTCTGCACCACCGCGGGACGCTTGGTGATGGTGCCGGTGCCAAGGATGCCCACCTGCGGGGCGGGCACGATGGGGGTGTCCCACAGCGCACCGCCGGAGCCGGTGTTGGTGATGGTGAAGGTCGCACCCTGCAGGTCATCCGGCACGAGCTTGTTGCCCTTCGCCTTCGCACCGAGGTCGCCGATCTGCCGGGCCAGGCCCGCCAGGTTCAGGTCGCCGGCGTTCTTGATGACCGGCACCACCAGGCCACGCTCGGTATCCGCGGCCATGCCGATGTGCTCGGCGCCGTGGTACACGATCTTGTCGCCCTCGATGGTGGAGTTCAGCTGCGGGTAGACCTTGAGCGCCTCCACCGCCGCCATCATGAGGAACGGCAGGTAGGTGAGCTTCGCACCCTCCCGGGCCGCGAAATCCTCCTTAGCACGGGCACGCAGCTTCGCGATGCGGGTGAGGTCCACCTCGACCGCGGTGGTCAGCTGCGCCATGCCGTGCAGGGACTCCACCATCCGCTGGCCGATGACCTTGCGGATGCGCGGCATCTTCTCCTCGGTGCCCCGCTTGGAGGACACCTCGACCTTCGGCGCGGCCTTCGCAGCGGCGGCCGGAGCCTGGGACGGGGCCGCGGCGGGCGCCTCGGTCGCAGACTTCTGGGCGTCGATCGCCTCCTGGACGTCCTGCTTGCGGATGCGACCGCCCAGCCCGGTGCCCTTCACGGAGGAGAGGTCCACGCCGGCATCGGCGGCCATCTTGCGCACCAGCGGGGTGACGTAGCCGGAGGACTCGGCGCCGGAAACGGAGTCCGCGGCCTGCGGGGCCGGGGCGCTCTGCTCCTGCTTCTTCTCCTCCTTCGCAGGGGCCTCGGCCTGTTCAGCCTTCTCCTCCTGCTTCGGCTTCTCCTCCTGCTTCGGCTTCTCCTCCTGCGTGGGCTCCTCGGCCGCCTTCTCAGAGGAGTCGTCGGCCGGCGTCGCCGCAGCGGCATCACCGGAGCCGACGATCGCCAGGACCGCGCCGACCTCGGCGTCCTCGTCCTCGCCGACCTTGATCTCCAGCAGGGTGCCGGCCACGGGGGAGGGGATCTCGGTGTCGACCTTGTCGGTGGAGACCTCGAGCAGCGGCTCGTCGACCTCGACCTCCTCGCCGACCTCCTTGAGCCAGCGGGTCACGGTGCCCGCGGTCACGGACTCGCCGAGCGCCGGCATCGTGACCTCCTGGCCCTCCGCGGTGCCACCGGAGGAGTCCTGCTCAGCCTCGGCGGGCTTCTCCGCCTCGCCAGCCGGGGTCTCCTGCGCCGTGGAGGGGGCGGTGGTCTCGTCGTCGGCGAGATCCTCGCCCTTCTCCTCGCTCTGATCGGCACCGGAGTCATCGGACCCGGAGTCCTCGGAGCCGGAGCCGTCGCCGATGATGACGAGGTCGGCGCCGACCTCGGCGTCTTCGTCCTCCTCGACCAGGATCTTCTCAATGGTGCCCGCCACGGGGGACGGAATCTCGGTGTCCACCTTGTCGGTGGAGACCTCGAGCAGCGGCTCGTCCACCTCGACGGTGTCGCCGACGGACTTCAGCCAGCGGGTGACGGTGCCCTCGGTGACGGACTCACCGAGAGCCGGCATCTTCACGGTTTCGGACATGTTCATCTCTCCTTCTGGAGTGGCTCAGGCGTGGGCGTGCAGGGGCTTGCCGGCAAGGGCCAGGGCGGCCTCGCCGAGCGCCTCATGCTGCGAGGGGTGGCCGTGGATGAGGGAGGCGACATCCTCGGGGTAAGCCTCCCAGTTGACGATCAGCAGGGCCTCTCCCATCAGCTCGGAGGTGCGGCTGCCGAACATGTGGACGCCGATGATCGGGCCGTCCTTCTCGCGCACCAGCTTGATGAAACCGGTGGTGCCCAGGATCTGGGACTTGCCGTTGCCGCCGAGGTTGTACTCGTAGGCCTCGACCTTGTCCTCGCCCAGCTGCTCCTTGGCCTGCTTCTCGCTCAGGCCCACGGAGCCCAGCTCGGGCTCGCAGTAGGTGATGCGCTCGATCCCGGACTCGACGATCGGCGCGGGGTTCAGGCCCGCGATGCGCTCGGCCACGAAGATGCCATGGGCGAAGCCGCGGTGAGCCAGCTGCAGACCGGGGACGATGTCGCCGACGGCGTAGACGCCGGGCACGTTGGTCTCCAGGGTCTCGGGGTTCGCCAGCACGAAGCCGCGATCCATCTCGATGCCCTGCTCCTCGTAGCCCATGTCCTTGGTGTTCGGGCCGCGGCCCACGGCCACGAGCAGGTAGTCGCCCTCGAACTCCTTGCCGTCCGCGAGGGTGACCTTCACGCCGTTGTCGGTCTGCTCGGCCTTCTCGGTGAACACCCCGAGGGAGAAGGTGATGCCGCGCTTCTTGAACGCGCGCTCGAGAGCCTTCGAGAGGGCCTCGTCCTCGTTGGCGACCAGGTGGGGCAGGCCCTCGATGATGGTGACCGACTCGGCGCCCAGGGACTTCCACACCGAGGCGAACTCGACGCCGATGACGCCGCCGCCCAGGATGATCGGGTTCTTGGGAATCTCGGGCAGCTGCAGCGCCGCCTCGGAGTCGAGGAAGCGCCCGCCCAGCTCGATGCCCGGAATCGTCTTGGAGAACGAACCGGAGGCGAGGATGACGTTCTTGCCGGTCAGGGTGCGGGAGCCGGACTCGGTCTCCACCGTGACGGTGTTCTTGGCGGTGAGCTTGCCGAAGCCTTCGACGTAGTCGACCTTGCGGGCCTTCACCAGGCCCTGCAGGCCCTTGTAGAGGCGGCCGATGATCTTGTCCTTGAAGGCGAGCACCTTGCCGGCATCGATGCCGGCCAGGGTCAGGTCCACGCCGGCCGCAGCGGCTTCCTTGGGGGCATCGGCCAGCTCCGCCACGTGCAGCAGCGCCTTGGTGGGGACGCAGCCGCGGTGCAGGCAGGTGCCGCCCAGCTTGTCCTTCTCCACGAGGGCGATCTTCAGGCCGAGCTGGGCGCCTCGCAGCGCGGCTGCGTAGCCGCCGCTGCCACCTCCCAGGATCACGACGTCGTACTGGTCAGTGGATGTATCCGCCACCTGTGAGCTCCTCGGTGTGTGCGTTGTCTCCGCGGCGACCTGGGGCCGGGAATGACCGACGGCGCCGCCTGCGCACCCCATGCTAGGGCACCAGGCGACGCCGCCACGTCCGGCCAGTCGATCGGTCAGCGCCGATGTGGGCTCTCGCTCATTTCGGGTCTCGCCGTCCGGACGTCAAGGGTCGCGCGGTTCACTTCCCGGCCATGTCCTCGATCACCTGCAGGACGGTGCGGGTGGACATGCCCGTGGCGCCCTTGCCCATGTAGCCCAGCGGTTTGGCGGTGAAGGCGGGACCGGCGATGTCGATGTGCGCCCACTGGGTCTCGCCGACGAACTCCTTGAGGAAGATCCCGGCGGACAGGGCGCCGCCGGGACGCTCGCCGATGTTGCGCAGATCCGCGACGCGGCCGGTGAGGTCGGCGCGCAGCTCGCTGGGGAACGGCAGCGGCCAGAACGGTTCGCCGGAGGTGCGAGCGGCGGCCAGCACCTTCTCGCGGGCGTCCTCGCAGCCCATCACGCCTGCGGTGCGGGTGCCGAGGGCCACCACAGCCGCGCCGGTCAGGGTGGCGACGTCCATCAGCAGGTCGGGCTCGGTTGCGGCGGCGTCCACCAGGGCGTCGGCCATGACCATGCGGCCCTCAGCGTCGGTGTTGAGCACCTCGACGGTCATGCCGTTGCGAATGGTGACCACGTCACCGGGGCGCTGCGCACCGCCGCCGGGCATGTTCTCGGCGAGCGCCAGGAAGGTGGTGACCCGCACGTCCAGGCCCAGCTTCGCGGCGCCGACCGTGGCGCCCAGCACGGTCGCCGCACCGGTCATATCGGAGGTCATGTCATCCATGCCCGCGGCAGGCTTGAGCGAGATGCCGCCGGTGTCGAAGGTGATGCCCTTGCCCACGAGGGACACGGAGCGAGTAGCACCGGTGGGCGCGTACTCGAGCTTGACCAGTCGGGGCGGGCGGGTGGAGCCCTGGCCAACGCCGACGATGCCGCCGTAGCCGCCTTCGGCGAGCTGCTTCTCATCCAGGACCGTCACCTCGATGGGCAGGTCCTTGACATGCTCCTCGGCGCGGCGCGCGAACTCCGCCGGGTACAGCAGGTTCGGCGGGGTGTTCACGAGGTCGCGGACGATGGTGACGACATCGGCCAGCACCTCGGCGCGCTGCACAGCGGTCTCGAGGGAGGTCTCACCATCGGTCACGACATGGATCTCGGCCAGCGGGGCCTTCGGGGCCTTGTCCCCGGTGCCGGTCTTGTGGGCGGTGAAGGCATAGGCGCCCAGCGCCGCACCCTCGAGAGCGGCGGCAAGCTGCTCGGCGGAACCGCCGGGCAGAGCGATCGCTGCGGAGGTCGTGCCGGCGAGGGAGCGGGTCGCAGCACCGAAGGCCAGGCGCAGATCCTCGGCCTCGACGGCGCTGAGCTCCTTCTCGCCCACGCCCACCAGGAGCACGGACTTCGCCGCCACGAGGGAGGCGGACGGGATGCGCAGCAGATCGCCGCGGCTCGCGGAGGGCTCCAGCGCGGCGATCGCCTCGGAGAGCTCGGGGGAGCCCGGCACGGTCGCCGGGGCGTCATCGGCGCCGGCCACCAGCGGGAGAATCAGCACATCGGTGCTGACGTCGGACAGGGACGTGTCGGTCAGAGTGATCATGGACATGCCTCTATCGTAGGGGCGATGTGAGAACAGCTCGCACAAAGCCGCGCCGTACGCGGTGCGGGAAGGAGACGGATCGATGACGGTGCTGAGCATCGCCGTGGTGGTGCTGGCGGTGCTCACCAGCGGCCTCGGCCTGCTGTACGCGGTGAAGGATCTCGCCGCGGACCTCGTCCTGCTGGGCGCGGCCGCGCTGCTGGCGCTGGCCTGGGTGGTCTTCGCGATCGCTGTGCTCGTGCGGGACGTCGGCGGCGACACCCCACCGGAGCCGATCACCCTGTACGGGTACCTGCTGACCGCGGTTCTGCTGGTGATCGGCGGTGCCTGGGCGGGGCTGTTCGAGCGCACTCGCTGGGGGAGTGTCGTGATCGCCGTCGCCGCACTGGTGGACATCGTGCTGCTGGTCCGGCTGGGTCAGATCTGGCCGGGGCTGCTGGGATGAACCGTTCAGCCCCATCCCGCAGCGACCGGCCACGCCGAAGCCGCGGTGCCGAGATCGTCCTCATCGCGGTCTATGCGATCTTCGCCCTGTCCGCGACCGCGCGCTCGCTCGTGCAGATGCTGCGGGACTTCTCCTTCGCGCCGCTCGCCTACCTGCTCTCGCTGCTGGCAGCCCTGACCTACATAGCAGTCACCATCGCCCTGATCCGGGGTGGGAGACGCTCACGGACCGCTCAGGTGCTGTGCGTCATCGAGCTGATCGGTGTGGTGGTGGTCGGGACGCTCAGCCTGGTGGATCCGCAGCTGTTCCCCGATGACACCGTGTGGAGCGTCTACGGCAAGGGCTACGGTTTCGTGCCGCTCGCCCTGCCGGTGGTGGCACTCGCCTACATGATGCTGAGCGGCAGGCGGGGACACAGGGCCTGAATGTCAGCAGTCCGACGTCGTACCGTGGCCGACGTGAACGCCGATGACACCGCGCCCACCTCAGGGCTGTATCCCGCCCTGTTCCGCCACGTCCTGACCCGCACGGACCCGGAGCAGGCCCACCACATGACCGTGCGCGCCCTGCACACCGCGCACGCCATGCCGGGCGGTCCCGCGGCGCTGCGGGCCCTGTTCGGCACCCCGGCACCGGGCACCGAAAGCCGCACCTGGCAGGCGCTCGGCCTCACCCACCCGAGCCCTCTGGGGCTCGCGGCCGGATTCGACAAGGACGGCGAGGTGGCTCTGGCGCTGCTGGATCTCGGCTACGGGCATGTGGAGGTCGGCACCGTCACCGCCAAGCCGCAGCCGGGCAATCCGCGCCCGCGCAGCTTCCGCCTGGTGTCCGACCGTGCCCTGATCAACCGCATGGGCTTCAACAACCGCGGGGCCCGAGCCCTCGCGCAGCGACTGGCCAGAACCCGCTCGACCGAACGCGGCCAGCGCGCCGTGATCGGCGTGAACATCGGCAAATCGAAGGTGACGCCCCTCGCAGATGCCGCGGAGGACTACCGCTTCTCCGCGAACCTGGTGGCGCCGTATGCGAGCTACCTCGCCATCAACGTCTCGAGCCCCAACACCCCGGGGCTGCGAGATCTGCAATCCGTGCAGATGCTCGCCCCGATCCTGCAGGCAGTGCGGGAGGAAGCCGAGGCCTCTGAGCGCCGGCTCGGCCGGGCCGTGCCCGTGCTCGTGAAGATCGCCCCGGATCTGCACGATGACGACGTCGACGCGGTCGCCCGGCTCGCGGTCGACGAGGGGCTCGCCGGCGTCATCGCGACCAACACCACGATCGCCCGACCACAGACGCTGCGTACGCCGCGGGAGAAGGTCGAGCAGATCGGAGCGGGCGGGCTCTCGGGGCCGATCCTCGCTGAGCGGTCGATGGAGGTACTGCGCCTGCTGCGCCAGGTCCTGCCGGAGGACGCGACCGTGATCAGCGCCGGGGGAGTGGAGACTGCCGCGCAGGTGCGCGAGCGCCTTGCCGCCGGTGCGGACCTGGTCCAGGGCTACACCGCGATGATCTACCACGGCCCCGCCTGGCCCGGTCGCATCGCCCACGAGCTCCGCGGCGACGCCTGAGGCCTGCTCCTGCGGATCGCTCTCAACCTCCCGGCCTAAGCTGGAGGGATGGACGAGGACCTCTTTTCGCTGGGCGGTGACGCGCCGGCGCCGCGCACCCTGTCGGAGGGGAACCGCGATCATCGGGCGCCGCTAGCGGTGCGGATGCGGCCGCGCAGCCTCGATGAGGTCGTCGGCCAGCATGCCGCCCTCGAGCCCGGCAGCCCGCTGCGCCGCCTGGTCGCCACCGATGATGACCGCACCGCCCCGAGCTCCGTGATCCTCTGGGGCCCGCCTGGCACCGGCAAGACCACGCTCGCCTATGTCGTCGCCCAGTCCGGGGATCGTGAGTTCGTCGAGGTGTCCGCGGTGCTCGCCGGCGTCAAGGAGATCCGCGACGTCGTGGACCGCGCCCGTACCCGCCTGCGCACCGTCGGCCGGGAGACGGTCCTGTTCGTCGATGAGGTCCACCGCTTCTCCAAATCCCAGCAGGACGCGCTGCTGCCCAGTGTCGAGAACCGCTGGGTCACGCTCGTCGCCGCCACCACCGAGAACCCGTACTTCTCGGTGATCTCCCCGCTGCTGTCACGGTCGATCGTCCTGACCTTGGAGCCGCTGGAGCGCAAGGACCTCGACACACTCATCGACCGGGCCCTCACCGAGGAGCGCGGGCTCGGCGGTGCGCTCACCCTCGCCGATGACGCGCGCGAGGCTCTGCTGCGGCTCGGCGGCGGGGATGCCCGCAAGATCCTCACCTCCCTGGAGGCCGCGGCGGCGGCTGCCCTCATGAAGGGAGTCGATGAGGTCGATGCCGCAACCCTCGCGCAGGCCGTGAACCGTGCTGCGCTGCGCTACGACCGCGCCGGGGACCAGCACTATGACGTCACCAGTGCCTTCATCAAGTCGATGCGGGGCAGCGATGTGGACGCCGCCCTGCATTACCTGGCCCGCATGATCGAGGCAGGAGAGGATCCGCGGTTCATCGCCCGCCGCGTGGTGATCGCCGCGAGCGAGGAGGTCAGCATGGCTGACCCGTCGGCGCTGCAGGTCGCGGTCGCGGCGATGCAGGCGGTGCAGATGCTCGGCATGCCCGAGGGCCGCATCCCCCTCGCTCAGGCGGTGGTGCACATCGCCACCGCTCCGAAATCCAACGCCTCCTACAAGGCGCTGGATGCGGCGATCGCGGATGTGCGCGCCGGAAAGGGCCAGGGCGTGCCCGCCCATCTGCGCGATGCCCACTACTCCGGAGCGAAGAGCCTGGGCCACGGGGAGGGCTACCGCTACGCGCACGATCACCCGCACGGGGTGGTCGCCCAGCAGTACGCTCCCGATGACCTGGTGGGCACCGATTACTACCACCCCACCACCCATGGGCGGGAGGAGATCACGTCGCGCCGGGTCGAGGCGCTGCGCCGCATTGTGCGCCCGGGTGACTCCGGCCCTGAGCGGCCCAAGGAGCAGCCACCCCGCTGAGCGGGCGCCAGTCCGAGCCCGCGCCTCACGGCCCGACGGTGTGGGGCACTCCACAGGGTTTCGCATGTGGCCAGCCCCGTCGGCCATGGACCGACCGCACCCGCTGCGCTAACCTGGGACGCTGAATCCGCGGCTGCATGACTGGATTCACCACACGCGAACAAGAGGTATACCTCGTGACCAACGTCACCCGTGCGCGCCGCCAGGCGCGTCTGTCCCGAGCCCTTGGGCTCCCGCTGACCCCGAAGTCCGTCAAGTACTTCGAGAAGCGCCCGTACCCCCCGGGCGAGCACGGCCGTGCCCGCCGCCGCACCGAGTCCGACTACGCGGTGCGTCTGAAGGAGAAGCAGCGTCTGCGCGCGCAGTACGCCCTGCGCGAGAAGCAGCTGCACAGCATCTACCTCGATGCCAAGAAGCAGCCGGGTCTGACCGGTGAGAGCATGGTCGAGCTGCTGGAGATGCGGCTGGACGCGCTCGTGCTGCGCGCCGGTTTCGCCCGCACCATCCTGCAGGCCCGCCAGGCTGTCACCCACCGCCACGTGCTGGTTGACGGCAAGCTGGTGGACCGCCCGTCCTACCGCGTGACGCCGGGC
The DNA here is from genome assembly GCF_023062615.1 of Brachybacterium sp. Marseille-Q7125. NCBI lineage: Bacteria > Bacillati > Actinomycetota > Actinomycetes > Micrococcales > Dermabacteraceae > Brachybacterium > Brachybacterium sp. Marseille-Q7125. Next base: position 15,837 of record NZ_JALLAL010000049.1, read on the forward strand.
CAGACCATCCAGATCAAGCCCAAGTCCCAGGCGATGGAGACCTTCCAGATCGCTGCGGAGGGCGGCAACTCCGACGTCCTGGCTGCGACTCCGTCGTACCTGACCGTGGAGCTGTCCGAGCTGAAGGCCCAGCTCACCTCGCGCCCCAAGCGCGCTGACGTGCCTGTGACCTGCGACGTCCAGCTCGTCGTCGAGTACTACGCGCGCTGATCCACTCCTCGCGCCACGACGGCCCCGGCAGGTGTGCTCCGGTACCCTGACCGGGGCCTTCGTGTCCGCAGCACCGGCTGCCCGCAGCCCGGGCAGAACAGACCGGAAGCCCCGCACCACCCGGATTCCCAGGAAGGACGCCACGCCGATGCGCGCCGCCGAGATCTCCCGCCGTTTCCTCGAGTTCTTCGAGCGCAAGCAGCACACCATCCAGCCCAGCACCTCGCTGGTGTCCTCCGACCCGTCGATCCTGTTCACCGTGGCCGGGATGGTGCCGTTCATCCCCTACATCGTGGGCACGCAGCAGGCTCCGCACTCGCGGATCGCCACCGTGCAGAAGTGCATCCGCACCAATGACATCGAGAACGTCGGCCGCACCACCCGTCACGGCACCTTCTTCCAGATGGCCGGGAACTTCTCCTTCGGTGACTACCACAAGCGCGGGGCGATCGAATTCGCCTGGGAGCTGCTGACCACGTCGATCGACGAGGGCGGGTACGGCCTCGAGGGCGACCGGATGTGGGTGACCATTTGGGAGGAGGACAGCGAGGCGCTGGAGATCCTCACCCAGGAGGTGGGGATCCCCGCCGAGCGCATCGTCCTGCTGCCGCGCGAGGAGATCTTCTGGTCCACCGGCCAGCCCGGTCCCGCCGGCCCCTGCGCCGAATGGCACTACGACCGCGGCCCCGAGTACGGCCCCGAGCAGGTCGGCGGCCCCGCTGCCGAGTGGCCCAGCGAAGAGGCCTCGGACCGGTACCTCGAGATCTGGAACCTCGTGTTCGACGAATACCTGCGCGGCGAAGGCTCCGGCAAGGACTTCCCGCTGCTCGGCGAGCTCGAGCAGAAGTCGATCGACACGGGCCTGGGCGTGGAGCGCCTGGCCTACCTGCTGCAGGGTAAGCAGAACATGTACGAGACCGACCAGGTCTTCCCCGTCATCGCCAAGGCCCAGGAGCTCACCGGCCGCACCTACGGCACCGGCGGTGAGGACGATGTGCGCTTCCGCGTGGTCGCCGACCATGTCCGCTCCGCGATGATGCTCGTGGCCGACGGGGTGCGCCCCGGCAACGAGGGCCGCGGCTACGTGCTGCGCCGCCTGATCCGCCGCGCTGTGCGCTCCATGCGCCTGCTGGGCTACGACAAGCCGTGCCTGCCCCAGCTGCTGCCCGTCTCCCAGGCGGCCATGGCAGAGACCTACCCGGTGCTTCAGACCGACGCCGTGCGCATCTCCGAGATCATGCACGCCGAGGAAGAGGCCTTCCGCCGCACCCTCGAGACCGGCACCGCGATCTTCGATCAGATCTCCGCGGCCGCGAAGGAGCAGGGCACATCCGTGTCCGGACAAGACGCCTTCCGCCTGCATGACACCTATGGCTTCCCCATCGACCTCACCCTCGAGATGGCGCACGAAGTAGGGCTCGCGGTCGATGAACAGGGGTTCCGTGCGGCGATGACCGAGCAGCGCGAGCGTGCCCGCGCCGATGCCGCCGCGAAGAAGGGCGGGCACAGCGACACCGCCGTGTACAACCGGATCCTCGGCGCGCAGGATGGCCGCACCCCGTTCCTGGGCTACACCGAGCACACGGTCACGACGACCGTCGGCACCGTGCTGCAGGACGGGCAGATCGTCGATGCGGTCACCGCCCCGGCGGACATCGAGGTGATCCTCGCCGAAACCCCGTTCTACGCGGAGGCCGGCGGGCAGCTCGCCGATCAGGGCCAGATCACCACCACCGGCGGAGCGCTGGTGGAGGTCGATGATGTGCAGACCCCCGTCACCGGGCTGATCGTGCACCGCGGACGCCTGGTCGAGGGCGAGATCCATGCCGGGGACGGTGCGGTGGCCAGCATCGACCGGGAGCGCCGGGAGGCCATCGCCCGCGCCCATACGGCCACCCACATGGTCCACCAGGCCCTGCTCGAGGAAGTGGGGGAGGAGGCCGCGCAGGCCGGTTCGGAGAACTCCCCGGGCCGCATGCGCTTCGATTTCCGCTCCCCGAGCGCGCTGTCTCCCAGCGCCCTGGAGTACGTCGAAGGCCGCGTGAACTCCCAGCTGCAGCTGGGCCTTGCAGTCACTGACGAGCAGATGCCGCTGGAGGAGGCGAAGGCCCTCGGCGCTCAGGCCCTGTTCGGCGAGAAGTACGGCGACATCGTGCGCGTGGTCTCCATCGGCGGGGACTGGTCGCAGGAGCTGTGCGGCGGCACCCATGTGCCCGACACCGGCCGCATCGGCACCATCCAGCTGCTCAGCGAATCCTCCATCGGCTCCGGGGTGCGGCGCGTCGATGCCCTCGTGGGGCTGTCCGCCTACCGCCACCAGGCCAAGGAGCGGGCGCTGGTCTCCCAGCTCGAGGAGATGCTGAAGACCACCGGTGAGAACCTGCCCGAGCGCGTGCGAGCCCTCACCCAGCGGGTCAAAGACATGGAGAAGCAGCTGACCGCCCTGCGCGGCCAGCAGCTCCAGGCCCAGGCCGGTCAGATCGCCGAGTCCGCCCAGGACATCGCTGGTGTGCGGGTGCTCGCCCACGACGCCGGCGAGGGCATCGGCGCAGGGGATCTGCGCACCCTCACCCAGGACCTGCGCTCCCGCCTCGGCGAGGATCAGCCCGTCGTCGTGGCCGTGGCCGGGCACGAGAACGGGCGTGCCGCGCTCGTGGTGGCGACGAACGCTGCGGCCCGCGAGGCGGGGCTCGCGGCCGGTGCCCTGCTGAAGGGCGGCGCTGAGGCGATGGGCGGCCGCGGCGGCGGCAAGCCGGACATGGCCCAGGGTGGTGGCGGTGACCCGCAGCGGATCGACGCGGCCCTGGAGGCCGTGCGCGGCGCCGTCACCGCGGAGCAGCCGTCGTGACCCTCGCCACCGGTGCCGCAGGGGAGGGCCTGCCCCGCGGGGTGCGGCTCGGCGTGGACGTCGGTGATGTGCGGGTGGGTCTTGCCCGCAGCGACCTTGACGGCATGATCGCCACCCCCGTGGAGACGGTTCCCCGCGAGCAGGCGGTGACGCGGGTGGTCGCCGAGGCCAGTGAAAGCGGCGCCCATGTCATCATGGTGGGGCTCCCGCGGTCGCTGAGCGGCGGCGAGGGCCCCGCAGCCCATAAGGCCCGCGACTTCGCCGAGGAGCTCGTGACCGCACTGGGTACCGCTGCTGAGGGCAGTGAGGTGCGTCTGATCGATGAGCGCCTCACCACCGTCTCAGCCCACAAGGCGTTGCATTCCTCAGGGCGGAAGGGACGCAGGCATCGTCAGGTCGTCGATCAGGTCGCGGCTGTGATGATCCTCCAGCAGGCGCTGGACACCGAGCGAGCCACCGGCATGCGCGCCGGCGAGCTGGTGGATCCCGCCGGTGACGAGCAGACCCCCGCATCGGGGGCGGACCAGAAGGAGGACGCATGAGCGAGGACGAGGACCTCTCGTTCGAGGAGCTCGCGCGCGAGCAGGACGAGGCCCCCGCGGGCCGCGGACGTCGGCGTGGAAAACGTCGCGGTCGCCGCCGCCAGGGCGGGGGACTGCTCAGCGTGCTGCCGCTGCTGCTGGTCCTCGTGGTCGTCGCCGCGCTGGGCTATGGCGGCTACCGGGGCTATCAGTGGGTCACCTCCAACGTGAACGTGGAGCAGGAGGCCCAGGATTACCCGGGCCCCGGCAGCGGTGAGGTGATCGTCGAGGTCGCCCAGGGCGATACCGGCAGCGATATCGCCGCCACCCTCGTGGAGCAGGACGTCATCAAGTCCACCGGCCCGTTCATCACGATCTTCTCCTCCACCCCGGACGCCAGCAACATCGAGCCCGGCATCTACCGTCTCAAGTCCCAGATGACGTCCGCCGATGCCCTGGATGCGCTGCTGGATCCCGCGAACCTCGCCGGGTACCGAGTGATCATCCCCGAGGGTCTGCGACTCACCCAGATCTGGGAGCGCCTCGCCGAGGAGACCGATCTCGAGGTCGAGGACTTCGAGCAGGCCGCCAAGGACTACACCTCCTACGGCATCCCCGAGAACGAGGCCAAGAGCCTGGAGGGCTACCTGTGGCCCGGCCGCTACGACATCCCGGAGGATGCGACCGCTGAGGACATCATCCAGATGATGTGGGAGCCCATGGAGAAGGAGCTGACGAGCCGGGACATCGCGCAGGAGGACTGGCACCGCCACCTGACCCTGGCGTCGCTCGCGGAGATGGAGGTGCGCGATGAGGACGACTACGGCAAGGTGGTCCGCACCATCCTGAACCGCCTGGACGGCAAGGGCGAAGCCAAGGGCTCGCCGATGCCGCTGCAGTTCGATTCGACCGTCCATTACGTGACCGGCAAGTCCGCTTCGGTGGGCACCACCGATAAGGAGCGCAAGACCGACGACCCGTACAACACGTACGTCAACACCGGTCTGCCGCCCGGCCCGATCGCCGCCCCGGGGGCGAAGGCTCTGGATGCGACGATCGACCCGCCCAAGGGCGACTGGCTCTACTTCGTGACGGTGAACACCGACACCGGCGAGACGAAGTTCGCCGAGACATGGAAACAGCACGAGAAGAATGTGAAGGAGTGGCAGGAGTGGGCGAACTCCTGACATCGGGCCCACCGCGGCACGGCGGGGCCGATGGGCCCGTGCGGCGCTTTGCCGTGGTGGGCAGCCCCGTCGGCCATTCCCTGTCCCCGGTCATGCACCGGGCCGCCTACGCCGAGCTCGGCATCACGGATGCCGTGTACGACCGGTACGACGTGCCTGCGAGGCAGCTCGCTGATTTTCTTTGCTCCGACGTGGGGGAGGGGCTGCAGGGCCTGTCGGTGACGATGCCCGGCAAACCGGAAGCCTTCGCCCTGGCCGCTCGGCGGGATGCGACAGCGGAGCTGCTGGGGGTGGCGAACACCCTGCTGCGTCACGGCGATGGCAGCTGGCGGGCGGAGAACCATGACGTGCACGGGATCGTCGCGGCGCTGCGGGACCACGGCGCGACAGGCGGTGGCACGGGTGCGGTGCTCGGCTCCGGGGCGACGGCCCTGTGCGCGGTCGCGGCGCTCGCGCAGCTCGGGGTGCAGGAAGTGCTGCTGAGCGCCCGCAGCCCGGAGAAGCTCACGCCGCTGGAGCAGCTGGCCGAGGGTGCCGGGATCACGGTGGAGATGGTGCCGTTCGATCGCAGTGAGGCGCTGCTCGGTGCGGACATTCTCATCTCGGCCCTGGCCGCTCCGGGGGCACGTGCCGTCGCGGAGCGCTGGGGAGGTCTCGCGGCCCGTGACGTGCCGGGAGTGCTGCTGGATGTGCTCTATGATCCGTGGCCGGCGCCGATTGCGGGATTGCTCAGCGCTGATGGGGCTGAGGTGGCCGATGGGCTGGAGATGCTCGCCCACCAGGCCGGCCAGCAGGTTCGCAGCATGCTCGCAGTGCCCGAGGCACCCGTGGCGGCGATGCTCGCCGCGGCCCGGAATGAGATCGGCGCGTTCCCAGCCCCCGGTCAGTAAAGAGTGGGTAAAATAACGGGGCGGGGTCATCTGACCCCGCTTCCGTACACGAGGGAGCGTGGAGCATGAGCGAGGCGACGAGGGAGCGCAGCAGCACGGCGCGGGGTGAGCGCGCCATTCTTTCCCCGCAGGGCTCCCGACATTCCGCCTCCCCGGAGGATGCGCCGGAGGATACGACGGATGTGCTGCGCCAGTGCACCGCGCTGGCGGCCCGGGCCCGCACGGATCTGCTGGGCCAGCGCCACCACGCCGCAGCACAGGAGCTCGAGCAGCTGCTGGGACAGGTTCTCAGCTGGGAGGCCGAGGCGCGCGCGGATCTGGATCCCACGATGACGGCCTTGGCCGCCGCGGCCCTGCAGGACCTCGCCGAACAGCTGCCCCACGCCGCCGTTGAGGGGGCGGCACGCCTATGCGCCGCGATCGGTGCTGCGCTCGAGCTGCTGCATGACGCGATGGGCGTGCGCTCCCTGACCACCACGGCGTGATAGTGGCCACGTCGGCCCTGGCAGAGGCCTGATCCGTACGGATCCACCGCGGGTGCGTGCTAGTCTTTCTGAGTCGTCATGGCGACCACCTGTCCGGGTGGCGGAATTGGTAGACGCGCTAGCTTGAGGTGCTAGTGCCCGCTTGAGGGCGTGGGGGTTCAAGTCCCCCCTCGGACACGTTGTGATGTCTCACGACATCGTTCGCGGGTGTCCCGCGACATCCTTCGCGTGGAGAGGGCCCCGGTGAGTGATCACCGGGGCCTTTTTCGTTGGGGCTGGTACCACGGCTGGGGTCCTCAGCACCCTTGAGGGTTATAGGACAAAATGTGTGTATGGCCCGGGCGTGTCATGGCTGGTGTCGGCCGGCCCAGCCGTGGCGGATGCTGTTGCCGTCTTCGGGTGAGAAGTGGGTTCCGAGCTGGGGTTTCGGGTCTGC
>NZ_JALLAL010000004.1:0-88820 GCF_023062615.1 Brachybacterium sp. Marseille-Q7125
CGTTGAATAGCTTAAGATGAGATTGCGCTGTGCATCATATATTTTCACTCCGTCTGTATACTAGATTTCTTTGTTCTTTTTTTTTTTTTATATTATCCCGCAGCCCACGAAATCCACCACAGGGGGTTCCGCCGGCAGCGTCAGATGTGTATAAGACCCCGCTCCCGGATCGCCCGGCACCGAGCCGTCCACCCCCCGTGCCGCCGCGGCCGCGGCCACCGCCAGGAGCACCGCACCCACCGTCACAACCACCATCTCGGTGATGCTCGAGGGCGTGAGCTGGACGCTGATCGGAAGCGAGGTCAGCAGCGTCACGAGACCCACGCAGGCCACGACGCCCACGATCCAGTGGAAGCGCATGAACGCCATGCCGACCAGGTAGCCGAGTGCGGCACCGGCCGGGATCTTCACCGCGGCGGGGATGAGCTGCACGAGCGGGTGCATCGACCCCTCCAGCAGCTGCGGCGCGGGGTTCAGGGCGAGGGCCACGAGCACGGCGAGCAGCACGAGCACCCACAGCACCACGGCGGTGCCGGCGAGGTACCGGGCGGATTCGCGCCAGGTGGCGCGGCGGGTGAGGCCCGCGCTCACGCTCACGCGGCTCATGCACGCGGTGATGACCCCGTAGACGAGGGCGCAGATCATGGCGGCGTGGATCAGCGGCAGCGCCGCGCCCCAGCCGCGCATGCCGCCCTCCCCGAGGCCCCACTGTGCGGGGTTGCCGGTGACCTCGATGTCCACGCCGAGGGTCATCAGGCGTGGGAGGAGCACGGGCAGCAGCAGGCCGATCGTGTGCGCGGCGGCCACGACGATCAGGCCGATGAGGAACAGCCCGCTGTGCTCGCGCGGAAGGCTGCGCAGGGTGTGATGCGTGGTCATGACAGCTCCTTCGGGGTGGTCGGGGCATGCGGGGCGCTCTGGCCCGTCGGCTCGGTCTCGGTCAGGCGGATCAGCACATCGGTCAGGTCCGGGAGCCGCTCCGGGGTCGCGGGATCGGCGTGGCGGGCACGGACCGCATCGGCCTCCCCGGCATCCAGCAGGCGCCCCTCGTGCAGCAGGATCACGTCCTCCAGCAGGTCAGAGACTTCCTCGATGAGGTGGCTGGACAGCACGATGGTGCGCGGATGCTCGGCGTAGTCGGCGAGCAGCTCGGTGGTGAACTGGCGACGCACCACCGCATCCATCCCCAGATGCACCTCGTCGAAGATGGTCAGCGGTGCCCGGGAGGCAAGCCCGAGGACGGCGGAGAAGGCGGAGAGCTGGCCGCGCGAGAGGCTCTCGGGCCGGTCCTTCGCGGGGTCGAGCTTCCACTGCTCGAGCAGCCGATCGGCAAGACCCTGATCCCAGGTGGGGCGGGTTTCGGCCCACAGCTCGAGGGTGTCGCGCAGCCGGTAGTCGGCGAACACGCGGGTCTCGGAGGAGACGAGCGCGACTGCGGCCATGCGCTCGGTGTCCTCCCACACGGACGCCTCGTCGACGAGGACGCGACCGCTGGTGGCGCGGTTCTGGCCTGCGAGCAGCATGGCGAGGGTGGTCTTGCCGGAGCCGTTGCGGCCCAGCAGGCCGGTGATCACGCCGGGCCGCAGCGCGAGCGTGAGGTTCTGCAGCGCCGTCGTGCCGCGGCGGTAGCGGTAGGTGACGTCCTCCAACCGGGCACTGGCCGGTCCGGCCAACGGGTTCGGCATGCGGTCAGGGCGGGTGCTCATGACTCCTCCAGAATGCTCAGGGCGAGGTCGCGGATCTGCTCAGGGGTGAGGCCCAGGGCCCGGCCGCGTTCGAGCGCGGGGGCGAGGACCTGTTCGCGGTAGGCCCGTCGGCCCTCGTCACGCAGGAGGTCCGCGGCCTGCTCGGTGACGAACATGCCCAGTCCGCGGCGCTTTTCGATCAGGCCCTCCTGGACCAGCTGCCCGAAGGCCTTGTTCGCCGTGGCGGGGTTGATGCGGTAGGTGGTCGCGTACTGGGTGGTGGACATGATCTGGTCGCCGGAGGCGAGGTCCCCGGTGAGGATCTGCGCGCGGATCTGCTCAGCGATCTGCACGTAGATCGGGGCGTCGCTCGTGAACTCCATGCCCTCCTCCTCGGTTAGTTACATGAGTAGTGAACCATAGGGGTGGGGTGGGCGCAAGAGGGACTTGCGCGGGACGGCGCCCCGGGGCCGACGGGGGCTGCGGGCAGCATTAGCCGTGCGGGCCACGGAGCATCGACCGTGGGGGCCAGACAGCACCGGCCGTGAGGGACAATGGGCCTCATGCCGCAGCCTTTCGCCGATATCACTCCCCCGATCGCCCTCACGCCCCTGGACGGCCGCTACCGCGCCCAGGTCTCCCCGCTCGTCGACCACCTCTCCGAGGCCGCGCTGAACCGCTCCCGCCTGGTGGTGGAGACCGAGTGGATGATCCACCTGCTGGATTCCGGGGCGATCCCCGGTCTGCGCGACCTCACCGACGCCGAGCGCACCTTGCTGCGCGCCATCCCCGAGGACTTCGGCGCTGAGGGGATCGCCGAGCACGCCGAGATCGAGCGTGAGACCGTCCACGACGTCAAGGCCGTGGAGTACTACATCAAGCGTCGGCTCGCTGGCACCTCGCTTGAGCCGCTCGCCGAGGTGGTGCACATCTACTGCACCAGCGAGGACATCAACAACCTCTCCTACGCGCTGATGATCCGCGGCGCTGTGCACGAGGTGTGGCTGCCAGCCTACGAGGCGCTCATCGCCGAGCTTGCCGAGCTCGCCCGCGCCACCGCTGAGGTGCCGATGCTCTCGCGCACCCACGGCCAGCCGGCCACCCCCACCACGCTCGGCAAGGAGTTGGCGGTGTTCGTGCATCGGCTGCGCCGCCAGGCCCGTCGGATCACCGCCGATGAGATGCTCGGCAAGATCAACGGCGCGACCGGCACCTACGCCGCACACGCCATCTCCGTGCCGGACACCGACTGGGAGCAGATCTCGCGGACCTTCGTGGAGCACCTGGGGCTCACCTGGAACCCGCTGACCACGCAGATCGAATCGCACGACTGGCAGGCCGAGGTGTACGCGGACATCGCTCGCGCCGGGCGGATCCTGCACAACTTCGCCACCGATGTGTGGACCTACATCTCGCTGGGGTACTTCCGGCAGCGGCTGTCCGCGCAGGGCGGCACCGGCTCCTCAACCATGCCGCACAAGGTGAACCCCATCCGCTTCGAGAACGCCGAGGCGAACCTCGAGATCTCCGGGGCGCTGCTGGATTCGCTCAGCCAGACGCTGGTCACCTCGCGCCTGCAGCGCGACCTCACCGACTCCACGACGCAGCGCAACATCGGCCCGGCGCTCGGGCATTCGCTGCTGGCCATCTCTAATCTGCGCAAGGGTCTCGCGGGCTTGGACGTGGATGCCGACGCCATGGCCGCGGACCTCGATGGGAACTGGGAGGTGCTCGGCGAAGCGGTGCAGTCGGTCATGCGGACCCTCGGTGTGCAGGGCGTCGAGGGCATGGAGAACCCGTACGAGCGGCTCAAGGATCTCACCCGCGGCCAGCGCGTGGACGGGCCCGCGATGCGCGAGTTCATCGGCTCGCTCGGGCTGCCCGAGGCGGAGCGCGAGCGGCTGCTGGCCCTCACGCCCGCGACATACACCGGCTGCGCCGCCGAGCTGCTGCGGCACCTGGAGGGCTGAGCGCGGGCGCGCTCGAGACTCCGCCGAAGGTCCCCGGCGCGACCGGTGGAGGCGAGGCACGATGACCCCACAGCCCACCGTCGACGAGGACGGGCAGCCGACGCCGCCGTCGGCCCGGGCACAAGGAGGCTCACCGCGATGACCACGTACGTCTACCCCTTCAGCGCCGGCTCGATGGAGCAGAAGGACCTGCTCGGCGGCAAGGGCGCGAACCTGGCGGAGATGACTCGGATGGGGCTGCCGGTCCCGCCGGGCTTCACCATCACCACCGAGGCCTGCCGCTACTTCATGCACCACGGGGACATTCCCGCGGGACTCGCCGAGCAGATCCGCGAGCAGCTCATCGGCGTGGAAGAGTCCATCGGCCGCCGCTTCGGCGACCCGCACGAGCCGCTGCTGGTGTCCGTGCGCTCCGGGGCCGCGCGCTCCATGCCCGGGATGATGGAGACGGTGCTGAACGTCGGGCTGAACGATGAGACGGTGCACGGGCTTGCCGCGATGGCCGGCGGCGATGAGCGGTTCGCGATGGACTCCTACCGGCGGCTGCTGCAGATGTTCGGCCGCACCGTGCAGGACATCGACGCGGACCTCTTCGAGGAGGTCCTGGACCGCCAGAAGGCCGAGCGCGGCGTGGCCACCGACGTGGAGCTGTCGGCCGCGGACATGGAGCGCGTGGTCGAGGAGTTCAAGGCGATCATCCGCCGCGAGACCGGGGCGGATTTCCCGCAGGATCCGCACGAGCAGCTGCATCGGTCGATGCTCGCGGTGTTCCGCTCCTGGAACGCGCCGCGCGCGATCGTGTTCCGCAACGCCGAGCGGATCTCGCATGAGTCCGGCACCGCGGTGAACATCGGCGCGATGGTGTTCGGCAACCTCGATGAGGACTCCGCGACCGGCGTCGGCTTCACGCGCGACCCCGCCACCGGCGCCCCCGGCATCTACGGCGACTTCCTGGTGCGCGCGCAGGGCGAGGACGTGGTCGCCGGGATCCGCAACACCCGCTCCCTCCCCGAGCTCGAACAGGTCATGCCGGAGGTGTATGCCCAGCTCAGCGGCATCATGGAGCAGCTCGAGGAGCACTACCGGGACCTGTGCGATATCGAGTTCACCGTCGAGTCCGGGACCCTGTGGATGCTGCAGACCCGGGTGGGCAAACGCACCGCCGCCGCGGCGTTCCGCATCGCCGCAACCCTCGTCGAGGAGGGCACGATCAGCGCGGAGGAAGCTCTGACCAGGGTGTCCGGCGCGGAGCTGACGCGGCTGATGTTCCCGCACTTCGCCCCGGATCCCGGCCGACGGGCCATCGCCCGCGGCATGAACGCCTCCCCCGGAGCGGCCGTCGGTCCCCTGGCCTTCACGAACGAAGAGGCCGAAGCCGCCCAGTGGGACGGCACCCCCGCGATCCTGGTGCGTCGCGAGACCAACCCCGACGACCTGGCCGGCATGATCGCCGCCGCCGGGGTGCTGACCGCCCGCGGCGGCCGCACCAGCCACGCCGCTGTGGTGGCGCGCGGGCTCGGCCGCACCTGCGTGGTGGGGGTGGAGGCCCTCGAGGTCGACGAGGCCGACGGAGTGATCCGCCTGAACGGGGAGATCGCGGCCCGACGGGGCGATGAGATCTCCATCGATGGCACCACCGGGGAGGTGTTCCTCGGGGCGCAGCCGGTCGAGCCCTCCGATGTGGCGCGGTACCTCAGCGGTGAGGTGACCGTGGAGCAGGCCGCCGCCGGGGAGGCCGGGGAGCTTGTGCAGGCGGTGCACCTGCTGATGGGGGTCGCGGACCGGGTGCGGCGCCTGCGGGTGCGCGCCAACGCCGACACCCCCGAAGATGCGGCGCGAGCCCGCGACATGGGCGCCGAGGGCATCGGCCTGGCCCGCACCGAGCACATGTTCCTCGGGGACCGTCGGCCCCTCGTAGAGGCCCTCATCCTCGCTGCCACCCCCGGGGAGCGGCAGGTGGCGCTCGATGCGCTGCTGCCGCTGCAGCGCGGGGACTTCCTCGCGCTCATGCAGGAGATGGGCGAGCGGCCGGTGACGATCCGTCTGCTGGATCCGCCGTTGCACGAGTTCCTGCCGGATATCACCGAGCTGTCGGTGCGGATCGCCCGCGCGGAGGAGCACGAGGGCGCCACCGAGCATGATCTGCGGCTGCTGGATGCGGTGCGTCGCCTGCACGAGCAGAACCCGATGCTGGGGCTGCGCGGTGTGCGGCTGGGTCTGTCGATCCCGGGGCTGTACGGCATGCAGGTCCGCGCGATCCTCGAAGCGGAGGCACTCGCGCTCGCCGACGGCGGGGCGCCGCGAGTGGAGATCATGATCCCGCTGGTCAGCTCCGTGCGGGAGGTGCGGGAGATCAAACAGGAGCTGCTGGCGGTGCGCGATGACGTGCGGCGCGAAAGCGGCCAGGACCTCACCACCACCATCGGCACCATGATCGAGCTGCCGCGGGCGGCGCTGCGGGCCGACGAGATCGCGCAGGAAGCCGAGTTCTTCTCCTTCGGCACGAACGACCTCACGCAGACCACGTGGGGCTTCAGCCGCGACGACGTGGAGGCCGGGTTCTTCTTCACCTACCGCGACCGCGGGATCCTGCTGATCAGTCCGTTCGAGTCGCTGGATCAGTTCGGGGTGGGCGAGCTGGTGCGGATCGGCACCGAGCGCGGCCGCTCCACCCGGCCGGGCCTGAAGGTGGGCGTGTGCGGCGAGCACGGCGGCGACCCGGCATCGATCCACTTCTTCCACTGGGCGGGCCTGGACTACGTCTCCTGCTCCCCGTTCCGCGTGCCCGTGGCCCGGCTCGAAGCCGGCCGCGCAGCCCTGCTCGAGGAGGAGTTCACCCCGCAGCACTGAGACGTGGCGCGGGCGCCCGCCCAGCTCCCTTCATCACGCGCTCCGCGCTTTTCCAGGCATCCGCGGCCCGAACATGCCCGGAAAAGTGCGAAGCGGCGAGAAGGCGGCGCTCCGCCTCAGCGCGGGCGCACGGAAAGGGTGTCGATGCTGGCGTCGGGCGGCAGGCGCAGCGCGAGCCCCACGGTCACCGCGACCGTCGCGGGCTTCATGTAGTCGTCCTCACGGTACTCGCCACGCTCAAAAGAGCGCAGTTCACGCTGCATATCGGTGGCAACCCGACCGGGGTGCAAGGAGCTGACGCGCACCCCGTGCTCATGCTCCTCGATCCGCAGTGCGTCTGTGAACGCCCGCAGCGCGAACTTCGAGGCCGAGTACGCGCCACCCCCGGATCCGGCCCGGAAGCCGGAGCCGGAGTTGATGGTCACGACGGTCCCGCGGGCCTGCCGCAGCGCCGGAAGCAGCAGGCGCGTCAGCTCCGCGACCGCCACCACGTTGACGGCGAAGGACCGCGTCCACTCCCCCGCCGACAGATCCTCGACGGTGCCGCTGACCAGGATTCCTGCAGAGTGCACCACCCCGGCAAGGCCCTCCGGCAGCTCCAGGGCCGCAACCGCCCGGCCCAAGGCGTCCACATCCGTGAGGTCCGCGGCGAAAGGTTCGGCTGAGGGGAACGCTGAGGCGAGATCAGCGAGCATATCCGCATCGCGCCCGCCCAAGATGAGGTGATGGTCAGCGGCGAGCTCATCGGCGATCGCTCGGCCGATGCCGCGGCTCGCACCGGTGATGAGAACGGCGGGTCGACGGGTCGTGGGCACGGGATCAGCGTCGGTGATGCTCATGCCTCGAGTCTGGCACGCCCCCGTCGGCCCCGCGATGGGGGCATGCGATGGGACCCGGGAGGGGACTTCGCGATGGGACCCGCGGTGGATGGGACCATGGGGAGGTGCGCACCCCCGAACCTCCCGGCTCTGGCCCCGCCGCCGTCCCGCCAGCCGACAGCGCCGGCAGCACCCCGGCCACCGGCGCCGACGCGAGCCGCGGCATGGACGCCGATTCCCGGGACCGGGCCGACGCCGGCTCCCGAGGCCAGGCCGACGCGAGCCTCCCGACCAGCACCTCCCCCACCCCGAACCGACGCCTGCTGGGCGCCGAAGTGGTGATCGTGCTCGCGCTGTCGCTGGGGCGCAGCGCCGTGTATTCGCTGCTCGCACTGCTGCAGGCCCTCGCGGCGGGGCCGCTGAAGGGGCAATCCACGGCGCTGAATCCTTCCCGCGACCCCAGCCCCTGGTGGGATCTGCTGCAGCAGCTGCTGTCGATCACGTTCACGCTCATGCCCGTGGCGCTCGTGATCCTGCTGGTCACGCTCACCGCGGGGTCGCTGCGGCAGGCGCTCGCGGATCTGGGGCTCGCCGCGGACCGGCCCGCCCGCGACCTGCTGCACGGGGTGTTCATCACGGCCGGGATCGGCATCCCGGGCCTGGCGATCTACTACACCGGGCGCGCCCTCGGGCTGACCGTGGAGGTGATCCCCGCGGCGCTGGACACGTACTGGTGGACGGTGCCGGTGCTGATCCTCCACGCGCTGAAGAACGCGCTGCTCGAAGAGGTCGTGGTGGTGGGCTACCTGTACCGGCGCCTCGAGGCGATCGGGTGGACGCCCCGGCGCATCATCATCGCCTCGGCGGTGCTGCGCGGGGCGTACCACACGTATCAGGGCATCGGCCCGGGGCTTGCGAACCTCGTGATGGGGCTGCTGTTCGGGGAGTGGTTCCGACGCACCGGGCGCACCCTGCCGCTGGTCATCGCCCACACCCTGCTGGATGTCGTGGCGTTCGTGGGGTACGCGCTGCTGCGCGATGTGCTGCCGCTGTGATCAGCGGGCGCCGGGCGCCCGTTCTCTCGGTTGGCCCGACGGGGCAGACAGGGCGCACCCGATGGGCTGACGGGGCGCGCCCGACGGGGCAGACGGGTCGGGAGGGCCGAGGGGCCCCGCCGCCGTCACAGGACGTAGGGCTCGCCGTCCCCGTCGGACTCCAGCGGCAGACCGTCCTCGATCCACGCGCCCATACCGCCGGACACGTCGATCGCGTCGAAGCCGTTGCCGTTCAGCCACTGGGTGACCTGGCGGCTGCGGCCACCGGAGCGGCAGATGATGTACAGGTCCGCATCGTCCTCGGGCAGCTGGTCGAGGTTCTGCAGCAGGGTGCTGGCGGGCAGGTGCTGGGCGCCCGGCGCATGCCCGGCGTCCCATTCCTGCTGCTCGCGCACATCCAGCAGATGCGCGCCGTCCGGCACGTCCTTGGGGGTCACGGAGGGAATGTCCATACCCCCAGGGTACGCACGCCGCCCAGCGACCGCGGCCCCGCTTGCCTCATCCCACCGGTCGCAGCGCGTAGCGGCGCACGAGCGGCGAAGCCACCAGCACTGCGCCGATCACCAGCGCATACGCCCCGACCACGCTCGCGAGGTACTGCACGGCTGCGGCAGGGTTCGCGGTGTTGAACCCGAGCGCCGCGACCACCATGGCGGAGGTTAGGATCGCAAGCACCGTGCTGAGCACGACGGGCACCGAGATCTCGGCGATGCGGGCGCGGTGCAGCTGCGGCACCTGAGCACCTGCGATGTGCTGACTGCGCAGCACGGGCGCCTGGTCGATCACGCGCGCGGTCTGGGTGACGCCGGTGGAGACGGCGGCGAGCACCGCGGCGATCCCCAGGGTCAGCACGCCACCGGTCGCAAGCGCCGTGGTCATCATCGCCTCTTCCGGGGTGGTGGGCTCGGACAGCAGCGACAGGACCGTCAGGAACCCGGCGATGACCAGGGCGAAGGTGATGCCGGAGACGGCGCGCCAGCCGGCCCGCGGGTCGGCGGCCAGGCGCCGGGCTCCCACCAGCAGCGCCGGGCTCGGGGCGAGGCGGGCGAGGAGCCGCGCGGTGATCCACACGACGAAGGGGCCGACGACGTTCAGGCCCGCCACGATCGCGCCGACGAACACGACGGTGACCACGATGACGAACCCCCCGTCGGCCACGTCACCGAACAGTGCCCCGCCCACCTGGGAGAACACGAGGAAACCGAGCACCGCGGCACCCCAGACGAGCACGCGGATGACGCTCATGCGCACCACGCGGGAGTCTCGGGCCACGCCCAGGGGGCTGAGGACCACGCCGGTCAGGGAGATCGCAGCGGAGCCGGAGGCCAGCACCACCACCCCGAGCACGAGCAGCGGGTATGCCCACCAGGGCATGAGCAGGTCCGCGGTGGTGAAGGGCGCGATCCCGAAGTCCAGGCGCGACAGCGGCGGGCTGACCAGGATGTGCAGGACGATGCCCACGATGCTGCCCAGCAGCGCCTGCGCGGCGACGTCGAGCACGGCGATTCCGCCGACCTGCGCGCTGGTGCCGCCGATCAGACGGGTCGTGGCCAGGTCTTTCTCCCGGCGAGCGAGGGACAGCCGCGCCGCAGAGCCGCCGAGGCCCATGGCGCTCGGGACCAGCAGCACGCAGGCGACGACCGCGCACAGCACGAGGAGGCCGATGATCGAGCCCTCGCCGGTGCGCGGGATCTGCCCGCCCTCGGGGAGGCGGCCGATGAACGCGGCGGTACCGCCGAGGACGGTCGCGAGGATCGCGGTGGCGGCGGCGAACGCGATGATCGGCAGGATGTCGGCGAGAGCGCCGCGACGGCGCAGCAACAATGGGGCGGCTGTGAGCAGGGCGTTCATCGGGTCACCTCGGTGGGGTGGACGGTGGTGCCAGGGCCGACGGGGGCCATACCGGTCTGAGCCGTGGCAGGGCCGACAGGGGCGTGTCCGACGGGGCCGCGCTGCACCTCCGCGTCGGGCCGCACGAACTCCTGGGCGATCCGCCCATCGCGCATCGCGACGGTGCGGCGGCATACGGCCGCGACCTGCGGGTCATGCGTGACCATGACGAGCGCCGCGCCGCTGTCGTGGCAGGAGCTGACCAGCACATCGAGCACGGAATGCCCGGTGGCCTGGTCGAGGGCCCCCGTGGGCTCATCCGCGAACACGACCGACGGGCGGCCGGCGAGGGCGCGGGCGATCGCGACGCGCTGCGCCTGCCCACCGGACAGCTGGGTGGGTCGACGATCGTGCATGCCCGCCAGTCCCAGGCGGTCCAGCCAGGCACGCGCCTCCTTCGTCGCGGCGCGACGCGAGGTGCCGCCGAGCATGCGCGGCAGGATCACGTTCTCGAGCGCGGTGAGCTCGGGCAGCAGCTGGCCGTCCTGGAACACGAAGCCGAAGGCGCTGCGGCGCAGGCGGGTGCGGCGGTGGTCGCTGAGGGAGGCGAGGTCGGTGCCGTCGTGCAGAACGGTGCCGGAGGTGGGCTGAAGGATCCCGGCGAGGGTGTGCAGCAGCGTGGTCTTGCCGCAGCCGGAAGGGCCCATGACGGCGAGGGAGTCCGCCGCGGCGATGTCGAGGTCCACGCCGTCCAGCGCGGTGGTGCTGGCACCGTCGCCGCCGTAGACCTTGGTGAGCGCGCGCCCAGCAAGGACCGGCACGAGCCCGATGGGGGCCGGGGCGGCAGCGGGATGCTGGGTCGCAGCGCCGACGGGCTGTGCCGCGGCGTGCGCAGGGTGCACAGCAGCGGGCGCCGAGGCGGCAGCAGGCTGCGCAGCGGCCGGCACCGCGGCGGACCCGAGGTGCGCAGTGGACGTGGGATGCACAGCTCCCGCGGGCTGCGAGGCGGAGGCGCTCGGGTGTGCGCCTGCTTCGGGGCGGGCCGAGGAGTGAGAAAGCAGAGGTGCGGTGTTCATGGCCCCACCATCTCGCCGGGCCCGGGCCTGGCGCGTCGGCCCGCGGCATCATCCTGCGTCGGCGGTGTCATCCCCCAGTCGGACCCGCCCCGTCGGCCTCCTCATCCCTGCCCTGTGGGGCGCGCCACCGCCCCAGCCGCTGCCCTGCCCGCCCTTCCGATCGGGCCCCACGCGGAGCACAGCCCGCACAACGCGATCCGGCTACGTTCTAGTGGGAATAGCAGGGGTATTCCCACGGAAACGTAGCCGGATCGGGTCAGGGGCCGCCAGGTCACGTCAGGCGCTGCAGGTGATGCGCCGCAGCGCCAGCACGATCACCCGAAGCGGCCGGAGATGTAGTCCTCGGTCTCCTTGTTGCTGGGGTTGGTGAACATCTTCTCGGTGTCGTCGATCTCGATGAGATGCCCCGGCTTGCCGGTCCCGGCGATGTTGAAGAACCCGGTGCGGTCGGACACCCGCGAGGCCTGCTGCATGTTGTGAGTCACAATCACGATCGTGTACTGCTCCTTGAGCTCGTGGATCAGATCCTCGATCGCGAGCGTGGAGATCGGGTCCAGCGCCGAGCACGGCTCGTCCATGAGGACCACCTCGGGCTTGACCGCGATGGTGCGGGCGATGCACAGGCGCTGCTGCTGACCGCCCGAGAGGCCCAGGCCCGGCTTGTCCAGGCGGTCCTTGACCTCGTCCCACAGGTTCGCGCCACGCAGGGAAGTCTCCATGAGCTCCTCCTGGTCCGCCTTGGACATGCGGGTGCTGTTGAGCTTCACACCCGCCAGCACGTTGTCCCGGATCGACATGGTGGGGAACGGGTTGGGCTTCTGGAACACCATGCCGACGCGGCGGCGCACGTTCACCGGGTCGATACCGGAGCCGTAGATGTTACGGCCGTCGACCTCCACCAGGCCCTTCGCGTACGCGCCGGGGATGACCTCGTGCATACGGTTCAGAGTGCGCAGGAAGGTGGACTTGCCGCAGCCGGAGGGGCCGATCAGCGCGGTGACCGAGCGCGGGTGGATCTGGACGTTGACGTCCTCGACCGCCAGGAAGTCCCCGTAGTAGATGTTGAGGTTCTCGACGTTGATGGGCATCGGAGCTGCCATCGAAGGTCCTTTCGGTGCTGGGACGGCCGGCTCAGCGGCTCATCTTCGGGGAGAAGTAGTGGCTGATCACGCGGGCGATGAGGTTCAGCAGCATGACGATGAGGATCAGCGTCAGCGCTGCCGCCCAGGCGCGGTCGATGTTCGCCGAGGTCACGCACTGGTAGACCTCGCCGGTGTATGTATCGGAGACCGTATCGTTGCGGCACACCGCGCTGCCCTTGCGGTACTGGTCCATGATGAACGTCGGCAGGGTGGCCATCTGCCCCTTGAACACGTTGTAGTTCACGCTGGTAGTCATGCCGACGGTCAGCAGCAGCGGCGCGGTCTCGCCGATCACGCGGGCGATCGCGAGCGTCACCGAAGTGGCCAGGCCCGCGATCGAGGTGCGCAGCACCACGCGGATGATGGTCAGCCACTTGGGCACGCCCAGGGCGTAGGCCGCCTCGCGCAGCTCCATCGGGACCAGACGCAGCATCTCCTCGCTCGAACGGACCACGGTGGGGATCATCAGCAGCGACAGGGCGATCGCACCCATCACGCCGATGCGGGTGCCGGACTGGTCATCGGGCAGGATCGCCAGGAACAGCGCCAGGCCGAACAGACCGGCGACGATCGAGGGGATGCCGGTCATGACGTCCACCAGGAACGTCACGCCCTTGCCCAGGGTGCGCTTCCAGCCTTCCCGCGCGTACTCCACGAGGAACACGGAGGTCAGCAGACCCACGGGGATCGAGATGAGCGAGGCCCACAGGGTGATCAGCAGGGTGCCGACGATGGCGTGCCATACGCCGCCGGCGTCCGCTCCGCCGATGACACCGGACATCGGCCGGTTCCAGAAGGCGAAGGGCTCCGGATGCGCGCCGATGACGCGCGGGACGCCACGGGAGAAGACCTCCCACAGCAGCGACAGCAGCGGGAACATGGCCACCGCGAAAGCGCCGATGACGAGCGTGGTGACCACGCGGTCCTTGGCCCAGCGGGGCCCTTCCCGCAGGCGCGAGTAGATGTAGCCGATGATCACGTGCAGGAAGAACCCGAGGATCATCGCCGAGAAGACGCTGAAGGCGTCCGCGACGAACAGGATGAGGATCGCCAGCAGCAGCGCCGCAGCAGCGGTCAGCAGCATGTGCGTCCAGGGCAGGCGGCGCTCGTCGGTGCTCACCGACGGTGCGCGGGTCTCAGTGGTGGAGACGGACATCTCAGTACTCCCCTCAGGCCTTCGTGCCGGTCTTGGCGACGATCAGGCGTGCCAGCGCGTTGATCAGGAACGTGAGGACGAACAGCACCAGGCCGGTGAAGATCAGCAGCGCCATCTCATCCGGACCGGCCTCGGCCTGTTTGCGGGCGATGTACGAGGCGATCGTGGAGTGCTGCGTGGAGACCAGGATGTTCAGGTTCACGGCCATACCGGGGGACATGATCATCAACACGGCCATGGTCTCGCCGAGCGCACGGCCCAGGCCCAGCATCGAGGCGGCCACCACGCCGGAGCGGCCGAAGGGCAGCACGACGGTCTTGATGACCTCCCAGCGGGTGGCGCCGAGCGCGAGCGCTGCCTCCTCCTGCAGGCGCGGAGTCTGCAGGAACACCTCGCGGGAGACCGCGGTGATGATCGGCAGAATCATCACGGCGAGCACGACGGAGGCGGTGGCCATGTTTCGCATGGGCGGGGTGACCGGCCCGCCGAACAGCGGGATGAAGCCCAGGTACTCGTTGAGGAAGAGGAACAGCGGCTCCAGGCGGGGCACCAGCCACAGGCCGCCCCACAGACCGAAGACGACCGAGGGCACCGCGGCCAGCAGGTCCATCATGTAGCCGATGGGGCCGGCCAGGCGGCGGGGCGCGAAGTGGGAGATGAACAGCGCCACGCCCACCGCAATCGGCACGGCGATCAGCAGCGCCAGGATGGAGCTGAGGATGGTGCCGAAGACCAGCGGGATCGCGGTCTTGATGAGGGAGAACTTGCCCTCACTGCCCTTGAGCTCGGTGCTGACCATGATCGCGGGAAACGCTTCCTGCAGCAGGAAGTAGCCCACTGCGGCCAGCGTCGCGAAGATCAGCAGGCCCGAGCCCACGCTGAGGCCGGAGAAGACCTTGTCGCCCATCCGGGCGCCGCCCACCATGTCCGGCTTGGGGGGCTCCTGGACCGTGCGGTCCGTGTCCGTCGTGCTCACATCCGACCTCTCTCGGGATGGTTCAGGGATGACGCAGGGATACCGTCGGGCCCGGCATCGGGCCCGACGGTATCCCCCTCATCGAGGTTGCCCTCGGTGCGTATCAGCGGTGATGGTGTCAGCCAGCGGAGACGGCGTCCACAGCAGACTGCGCATCCCCACGCAGCGCGTCGGAGATCGGGGCGGAGCCCGCGTTCTCGGCAGCGGTCTGCTGGCCCTGCTCGGAGAGCATGTAGGACACGTACGCCTTCACAGTCTCGCCCTGCTCGGCGTCCGCGTAGGAGTCGCACATCGCCACGTAGGAGATCAGCACGATCGGGTAGGCGCCGGCCTCCTCGGTGTCACGGGCCAGCTCCACGACGATGTCGTTGTCCTCACGGCCCTCGGCGCGCGGGGAGACCTCGACGACCTTGGCCGCGGCCTCGGGGGAGTACTCGAGGAACTCGCCGCCGACCTCGACCTTGGCGATGCCCAGCTCGACCGCCTGGGAGGCGTCGAGGTAGCCGATGGTGCCCTCGGTGCCCTCGATGACGCCCTTCACACCGGAGGTGCCGTCACCGGACTGCTGGCCGTCCACGGAGGGGCCGTCGGCGTCCCAGGTCTCGAAGGTGCCGTAGCTCCAGTCGTCGCCAGCGGCCTTCTCGAGGTACTCGGTGAAGTTCTCGGTGGTGCCGGAGTCATCCGAGCGGTGCACCGGGATGATCTGGGTGTCGGGCAGGTCCGCGTCGGGGTTGTCCTTGGCGATCGCCTCGTCGTTCCACTTGGTGATCTTGCCGTCGAAGATCTTGGCGATGTTCGCGGGGGTGAGGTTCAGCTCCTCCACACCGGGCAGGTTGTAGGCCACGGCGATCGGGGAGATGTAGACCGGGAGGTTGAAGGCCTGGCCGCCGTTGCAGACGTCAGCGGACTGGGCGAGCTCCTCCTCATCCAGGGGCGCGTCGGTGCCCGCGAACTGGGTGTCGCCGTTGAGGAACTCGGCGCGGCCGTCGCCGGAGCCGATGGCGTTGTAGGAGACGGAGGCGCTGCCACCCTCCCCGGAGACCATGCCGTTGAAGGTCTCGGTCCACGCGGTCTGCGCGGCCTGCATGGAGGAGGCGCCGGAGCCCTTGATGGACCCGGTCAGCTCACCGTAGGCACCGGCCGCGGCGCCCGCACCACCGTTGTCGGAGCCGCCACCGTTGCCGGTGCCGCCGCCACCGTTGTCACCACCGCCGCCGCAGGCGGTCAGGGCGAGGCCGCCGGCGAGGCCGAGCGCGGCGAGAGAGACGAGCTTGTTCTTGCGAACGTTCACTGCGAGTCCTTTCGGGGCACTGAGGCCCGGGGAGTCCTGCGGAGGTCTGACGCCAGAGAAGCTAGGGAGGGCAGATGACGGCCGGACCGTGCTTACATGAACGGCAGGTGAACTCGGCGCCAGTAACATCAAATCCGCAGGTCAGACCTGCAAAACGATCAGGTCACAAAAGCGGTCACGAAATCATCACGGGGGCCGATGGGGCGTTTTCCGGTGATGCGCGCCACCGCGGCGCGGCACTGATACGGCAGCGGCGCGGGCAGGCGCGGGGAGGGCGCGGCGGCGGCGCGGGACGGGGTCGTCGGCGGTGCGGGACCGGTTCGACGGCGGCGTGGGAGCAGCGCCGGGCCCCGGGTCATACGGAGACGGATGCGATCAGCCCGAAATACGCGACGACGTAGAGGATTGTGAACATCAGCACCGCCATACCGACGATCGAGGTGACCAGCCCCGCGATCGACAGTCCCCTGCCCGTACCGGAGCGCTTGGCCTGCTGCAGCCCGATGATCGAGAAGATCAGCCCGAGCGGCGCGGTGAGCCCGCCGCACAGCGTCAGCGACAGAATCCCCATGACGAGGCCCACGATCCCCATTGCCGAGGAGACGCCGTCGCCTCCCGGGGCCTGGTGCTGCGGGTACGACTGATACTGCGGGTACGGCTGCTGCTGCTGCGGGTACGGCTCCTGCTGCGGGTACGGCTGCGCGGAGGAGAACTCCGGCGCGAAGGACTCCGCGCTCTGCGGGTGGTACCCCTGGTTCTGATCGGTCATGCGGATCCCCTCGATGCTCGTGCCCTGGCCTCCAGGCGCCCCATTATCAGCCGACGCTCGCTGGTCCGTCGATGCGTGCTCATCAGCCGCTGCTCGCGGGGCAGCCGATGCTCGAGCGTCAGCCGATGCTCGATCGTCAGCCGATGTTCGGCAGGTGCCGTTCGATCGCCACCACGCGGCCCTCCTCGGCGGTGTGCAGCAGCAGCGCTTCCCCCGCCGCGAGGAAAGGATCCTCCCGCGGCAGCTCGAGGGCGGCCCCGGGATCGGCCAGACCGCGCACGGCCTCGATCACCGTGGGCAGCACGGGCCGATGCGTGCACACCACCACGGGCCGGGCCTCGCGCAGCACCCGCTCCATCACCGCGGCCGTGCGCGAGGGATGCTCCTTGTGCCCTGCCTCGGTCAGCTCATCCTTGGTGCGCACCTTCAGCCCCTCGATGTCCGCGAGCGGCTCCACGGTGGCGCGGCAGCGCTGCCAGGGGCTGGAGACCACGGTCGCGGGGTCGAAGGCGTCCAGCAGCGGCGGCAGTGCCTTGGCCTGCTTCTTCCCCTTCGAGTTCAGCGGGCGGGTCTTCTCGCCCTTGCGCCACTTGGAGCGAGAGACCGCTGCGCCGTGGCGCTGCACGATGATGGTCGCGGTCTCGAGCTCATCGGCCGCGAGGTAGCGCCGCAGGGTCTCCAGCAGCACCTGGTCGCCCTGCCGGGTGACCAGCTGCGCGGCCTCCTCCAGGCTCACCCAGCGGACCGTGTCGATCTCCCCGGCGTCCTGCGGACCCGGGGCGGTCTTGGCCCGCACCGTCGCCGTCCAGTACTGCACGATCTTGGTGCGCCCATCGGGCATCAGATACACCGACGCCGGCAGGGGCCGATGCAGCCGCACCCGGTACCCGGTCTCCTCCTGCACCTCGCGCACCGCCGCGGCGGGGAAGGTCTCGTTCTTGTCGAGCTTCCCCTTGGGAATCGACCAGTCGTCGTAGCGGGGGCGGTGCACGAGCAGCACCTGCAGCGCATCGTCCTTCTCTCGCCAGGCCAGGGCGCCGGCGGCGAGGACGGGCGGTGGGTTCCCGGGAGCGACGCGCATCCCTCAGACCCTCTCCGGTCGCAGTTGCACATCCCGCCCGGAGACCGTGAAGCCCCAGCGCTCATACAGGCCCACCGCGGCGGTGGCGTCCGCCTCGACATACAGCTCTACAGCGGGCACGCCCTGGTCCTGCAGGCGGTGCAGCGCGGTCGTGAGCAGAGCGCCGGCGATGCCGCGGCCCTGCTCAGCCGGGTCGGTCGCGACGACATACACCTCGGCGTCGCTGGGCTGTGCGTCAAGGGGCGGCGCGTCGCCAGGCTGTGCGTCGCCGGGCTGCGCATCGTCGGACTGCGCGGGACCCGCGTCCGGGCCCGGCTGCTCACGCTTGATCCACACGAAGCCGATCATCTTCTCCTCGCGCCGTGCGACGTGCACATCGGCCGCATCGAACCAGTCCTGCGCGGTGCGGCGCGTGAAGTCCTCGGCGGTGAGCGCCCCCTGTTCGGGGTGGTCCGCGAAGGCCAGGGCGTTGACCTCCACCCAGCGTTCGAGCTCGCGCGGCAGGTCGATCGTGCCGAGCTGCACCTGCGCATCGCGCACCGCCGGGATCGCGGGCACGGGATGCTCAGCGTCCAGCGGGCGGCGCATGGTCAGCAGGTCGCGCGTGGGCACGAGACCCCGGGAGGTTAGCAGTGCGAGAGCTGCGGCGAGGGCCCCGTGAGCCCACACCGCTGGGGAGGCCGTGGCCTCGAGCGCGGCCTCCAGCAGGGCGCTGCCGTGTCCGCGCCGCCGATGCTGCGGATCCACCATCCCCTGGATCGTCCCGTCGGCCAGAACGCTCGCATATCCGTGCAGGTCAGCGTCGGCGTCATCCCCATCGGCCGCCTCTGTGCCATCCGCACCCGTCTGCGTGCCCGTCGCGCCCGCCTCCACCAGCAGGTGGGTGGCGCCGACGGTGGGATCATCCAGGGCCAGCAGCGCGGCCTCATCGAGGGGGCCGATGCCGTCGTGCAGGCGGGCCCGCTCGGCGAGCGCACGGACCGTCTCGCGCCGGGCGGGCGTGAGGGCGTCGGTGATGATCATGCGGTCCTTCCGGACGGGGAGGTGAAGCGCATCCGGGCCGGTGGGACCCGACGAAGAGATTCGGTCCCCGCCTGCGGACGCTCGTAGACTGCAACTGTAGCGCCCGCCGCGGCCCCCTCGGCCCTGCGGTCCGGCGCCTGTCCAGTTCATCCGATCGACTGCGAGCGAGGCCCTGTGAGAGCTCCCGAGCGCACGCCCCTGGGGGCCGCCCTGGCGCTGCTGCTGGCCCTGGTCACGCTCACGGGGCCGGCCTCTCCCGCGCTCATGGTCGGTGCGGTGTCGCTGACCGCGATCCTGCTGGGGATCGGCTGGCCGGCGTTGCTGGAGCTGCCCTCACCGCGCGGGACCCGCTGGGTGGTGAGCGGCACCGGAGTGCTCGCCGCGGTGACGATCCTGCTGGCCCCGGAGCGCATCGAACCCATCTCCGGGATTCTCATGGTGTGCGCGCTGGGGATCTTCGGCGCCTTCGTGCATCAGATGGTCCGCCCGCAGCGGGAGGAGCTCACCTTTTCCCTGACCGGAACGGTGTCGGGCGCGCTCATGGCTGGCCTGGGGGCCAGCTGGGTTCTCGCCCAGCACCTCGCGCTCGCCCAGGATCGGACGGCGCTGCTGACTGCGATCGCCCTGGGCTTGGTGTCCACGCTGCTGCTGAGAACCGCGCCGGTCCCCACGCTCGTGCAGTTCCTGCTGTCCGCAGTGATGGGTGCAGCGCTCACCGCGGTGCTGCTGATGCAGCTGTTGGGGTTGGAGCTGCTGCTGGCCTCCGGCATCGGGGCGGTCAGCGCGATCGCCGCGGCGGCGGCGCAGCAGCTGCTGGGCTCCACGCTCGTGGCCCGGGAGGCGGTGCCCTCGCTCGCCGTGGCGGCGGCGCCCGTGGCGACCGTCGGGGTGGTGGCGCTGCTCGTGGTGAGCCAGCTTCCCTGAACGGTCGCGCGGCCGTCACGCACGTGGGGTCCGCATGAGGCCTCAGCACCCGGTGCGGGCCGGTAGACTGGCGGGCATGTCCGCTCTCTCGATCTTCTTCCTCACCCTAGTCGTCCTCGTCGGCGTGGCCACGCTCGCGTTCGCCGCCCTGGTGATCGCCCGCCTGTTCAACAACTGAGCCGGGGGTTCCGTCCATGCCCATCACGCTGGACACCTCGCTCCCACCGTCGCTGTACCCCCTGGCCTGGCTGGTCGGCAGCTGGGAGGGCATCGGTGCCCTGCACGACGGTGACGATGCCTCCGTGCGCATCGAGCAGCAGCTCACGTGCACCCCGCAGGAGGACGGCACGCTGGCCTGGTCCTGCCGCACCTATCGCGTGGATGCGCCAGCCCCGCTGCCGCCCGACAGCGCTTTCGCCCGCTCCCACTCCCCCGCCGGCGGCACCGGTGAGCGCAGTCTGCTGCACCGGGAGTCCGGCGTGCTGCGCGTCGGCGATCTGCTGCCCGGCCAGGATGAGCAGGCCGCACGTGCAGCCAAGCCCGGTTCCGCGGCCAGCCAGCTCTCGTATGCGCTCAGCGCGCAGCTGCAGCGCAGCGGGGAGAGCTCCGATTCCTCGACCGTGGCGGCGGAGGAGATCTGGCAGGGCGAGGCCCGCGGCCCCCGCATCCAGCTCGCGCTCGGTGAGCGCGGCGCCATCGCGGGCACCCGCATGATCGGGTACATCTCCGGGCGGCTGATGTGGCTGTGGGAACGCCCCGGCGCCGACGGGGAGCTCGCCCCCTACCTCTCTGTGGAGCTCGACCGTGCCTGAGAACCCCCATCGTCCCCTCGTCATGAGCGGTGCTGTGCTCGGCGAGGGCCCGGATGCGGCCGTCCCCGTGCACTACGGTGCGCCGCTGCGCGAGCAGCGCCGCCTGCTGGCCGGCCGCGCCGTCGTGGATCTCGCGCAGCTGGAGCTGCTGGAGGTGCGCGGCGCCGATGCGCGCAGCTGGATCACCACCACGACGTCCCAGGTGCTCACCGATCGGCCCGTCGGCTCCTCCGCGTCGCTGGCGGTGCTGAGCCCGCAGGGGCGCGTGGAGCACCTGGCCGCCGTGGTGGTGACCGGCGAGGAGTCGCTGCTGCTGATCACCGATGCGGGGGCGCGCGCGGGCCTGCGCCGCTACCTGGAGATGATGCGCTTCGCGGCCCGCGTGGAGCTGACCGATCGCGATGACCTGCGGGTGCTGGGCGCGGTGCGGCCTGCCGACGAGGTGCTCGCCGGGCCGTCGGGGGCGTCGGTGGCGAAGGCGACGTCCGGAGACGCAGCCCTCGCGCTGCCGGAGCCGGTGGCGGTGTGGTCCGAGCCGTGGCCGGAGGTCGCGCCCGGCGGGGTGGCCTACGGGCCCGACCCCGAGGACGTCGCCCCGCAGGTGCTGACCGTGCTGGATGCTGACGCACTGGCGGCGCTGCCGTGGACCGGTGAGCTGCTGGCCGGGATGGGGTCGTGGGAGGCGCTGCGGATCGCGGCGCATCGGGCCCGCTTCGCCCGCGAGGTCGATGAGCGCAGCATCCCGCATGAGCTGGATCTGCTGCGTCGGACCGTGCACACCGCCAAGGGCTGCTACCGCGGCCAGGAGACCGTCGCGAAGGTCATGAACCTGGGGCAGCCGCCGCGCCGCCTGGTGATGCTGCACCTGGACGGCTCGCAGGATGTGCCGGTGCCGGCCGGTTCCACGGTGCGCATGGGAGGGGCCGACGGGAAGGTCGTCGGCACCGTCACGAGCTCGGCGATCCACGCGGACCTCGGGCCGATCGCGCTGGCCGTGGTCAAGCGGGCGGTGCCCGTGGGCGTGCCGCTCAGCGTGAGCGTCGCCCTCGAGGGCGCGGAGAGCGACGACGCAGACGGGACTGACGGAGCAGGCGGGGTCAGCACGGCCCGTGGGGACGGACGGGTAGCGTTCGTCGATGCCGCGCAGGAGCCGATCGTGCTGCCGCGCGACCACGGCAAGCGGCCCACCACCGCGCGGCTCTGAGCACGCAGCATGCGGAGCATCCGCGGTGGAAAGCATGCGGAGCATCCGCGGTGGGCAGGCGTCCGAGTGCACGGCCCCCGTCGGGCGCTTCCTCCGCTCCCCTTTCGCCCGCTCCCCCTTCTATCCCTCTCCCCCTTTCTCTCACTTCTCCTTCTCCCGCGCTCTCTTCCCTTCCGCCGTGCGCCTGGGATGATGGAGTGATGATGAGCGAGGGCGAGGAGTGGACCCGCAAGCGCCATGAGGTGTTCGCCGCCAAGGAGCAGGCACTCAAGGCCGCACGCGAGCAGGAGCATGAGCAGGCCACGGCGATGATCCGCGAGGCTGCTGCGCAGTTCGAGGCCGCCGGGATCCCGGCTCGGCCGCTGCGCGCTCGACCCTTCCGTGGCTCCGGCACCATCCGCACCTCCCTGCACGGCTGGTACCTCAAGCACGATCGCACTCTCGCGGTGGATGCCGAGGGCCGGTACTACGTGATGCGAGTGGACGGCGGGCTGCTGAATCGTCTGCGCGGCGCCGATCCGGAGCCGAGCCCCGCCCCGCTCGTGGTGGGACGCGGGGCGCGGGACGGAGACACCTTCCGCCTGGAGGATCTGCTGCAGATGCGGCTCGAGGACCCGGTGACGCCATGAGCAGCCCCACACCCACCGACCCGATCCCGACGCCAGCGGGCGCGTCAGCCGATGCATCATCCCCGGACGGAGCGCCTCCCGCAGACTCCACCTCCACGGGATCGACGCCCACGGGCTCGACGCCCGCGGGGTCACCGCTCACCGGCGGCAGCGCTACGTCGGCCACCGGCGGCACGTCGACCGGCCCCACCCCCACCGTGACCGCCCCGATCCCGCTGCCGGACCGGGCCCGCGCCGCGGTGCGCACCTGGTTCTGGGACGGGCTGGGGCGCGGTCGCAATGATGCGCTGACCGTGCTCCGGGCGGCGCTCGCTGCGGCGCTCGCCTATTTCGTCTCCGGGCTCGTGTGGGGCCACGAGCACCCGTTCTTCTCCTCGATCGTCGCGTTCATCATCATCGGCTTCGGCATCGAGAAGAAGATGCGCAAGGTCGTGGACATGGCCTTCGGGGTGATGGTGGGGGTGCTGCTGGGCGAGCTGGCGCGCGGCGTCATCGGCTCCGGGACCTGGCAGATCCTTGTCACCATTCTCGTCGCGGGGATGCTCGCGCGGTTCATCGACTCCTCGGTGCTGTTCGGCTTCCAAGTCTCCATCCAGTCGCTGCTGGTGATGATCATGCCGGTCACGCCCGAGATGACGCCCGGGGGGCGGGTGCTGGATGCGCTGACCGGGGTGAGCGTGGCGATCATCGTGCACCTGCTGCTGTCCGGGGATCCGCGGCGTCTGCAGTCCCGCGCCGCGAAGGCGTTCTACCGAGAGCTCGAGGACTGCCTGGCCTCCCTCGCTCTCGCCGCCCGCAGCGGCGAGAACGCGGTGGCGCGGGCGGCGCTGCGGGCGCTGCGCAACGTCTCCCAGAAATACACCGACCAGTGGAAGCTCGCCAACGACGTCGCCAACGAGATGGCGACATTCTCCCCCTCCGGGCTGCGGCATGCCGATGATGTGGGGCGCCTGGCGCACCTGCTGATCGGCTCTGACCGGGCGATGCGGAACATGCGGATGATCGCCCGGCGCGAGGTGGAGTTCCTCGAGGCCGTGGGCGGGGATGCACACTCCACCCTGGCCGATGCGCTGCTCGCGGCCCGCGATGCCGTCACCGAGCTCAGCAACGCCGTGTCCCACCGGGACGTGGACTTCACCGAGGCACGGCGCCGGCTGCGGCTGTTCAGCTCCTACCTCACGCCGGAGATGCTGCTGCGCAACGACGAGGGGCTGCGTCCCGGTCGGGCCGGCCACTTCGAAGGCGTGACGCTCACGATCCAGCTGCGCTCGCTCGCGATCGACCTGCTGCAGGCCACGGGGCTCACCGCGGCGGAGGCCAAGCGCTTCCTGCCCAGCCTCGTGGTCGCGGCCGACGGCGATGCGATCGGGCCGCGACCGCTGACCCAGGAGATGCGCGCGCTCGAACCGCCCGCGACCACCGAGGCGATCGAGCTGCTGATCACCGACCGCTCCGACCCCAGCCGCCACAGCTGAGCGGGGTGCCGGGGCGCGGCGTCGGGGCGCGGCTGAGCGGGAGTCGGAGCGCGGCGGCAGTGCCGAGGCGGCGGGGCGCGGCGCAGCGTCGGGCGTCCAGCTCGGTTCCGTATCCTGGCCCGATGATCGCCCTCATCCAGATGTGGATCTTCGTCGTGCTGTCCCTCGCGCTGCTGGCCGTGGAGATCTGGGCGCTGATCAACGCGCTGCGCTTCCGGCCCGACGCCTATATCGCCGCAGGCAAGCGCACCAAGACCTTCTGGGGAATCCTCACCGGCGTGGCCGTGCTGTTGGGCTTTTTGTCGCTGCCCTACCCCGTGGGTCGCGGCGGGTCGATGCTGTTCATGCTGGCCGGGATCATCATTGCCGGGATCTTCCTGGCCGACGTGCTGCCTGCGCTCAAGCACGTCATGGGCCGCGCCCAGGGCCGCCGCTACTGACACCCGGGCGCTGACCCGCCCAGCCCCGTCGGCCCTACCCCGCAAATGTGAGATCCCGAGGCATGCCGGTGCCGAACATGCCACGGCACCTCACATTTGCAGCGGCACCGGGCATGCGCGGCGGCGTGGACCCCACGACCTATCCTCCACAACGGCCCGTCATCCACAACTCGCCTGTACCCGCTGCACGGTGTGCGCCGCGTCCGGCACTATCCGGGCATGCGCCGTACTCCAATTCTCCACGGAGCGCTCCTGCACCGAGAGCGCTGGATCGCGATGGGAATCTCCAGTCGGCGCCTGACCACGTCATTCGTGCGCATCTTTCCCGGTTTCCACACGCCCCGCGTATCCCCCGCGCACCTCGAGGACGTCTGCCGCGTCCTGCAGGAACAGGTCATCCCCGGTGCAGTCATCAGTCACACGACGGCGGCTGCGCTCTACGGGATTCCCTTGCCCTGGCATACCGACGGCGGCATCTCCCTTCTGCGCACCACGTGGAGCGCCGGGCATGAGCGCACCACGCTGTTCCGGTCCCCGGGTCCAGCAGCACTGCGCGGGAGCGACGCCGACCTCGCGCGCTCCACGCCTGCGGGGGCCCCGGACCTGTGCATCCCTCACCTGCACTGCACTGTTGCCCCAGGGGAGAATGCCTCAGCCGGTCCTCGTGTCACGGTGCATCGGACACTGGATCACATGTCTCGCACCCGAGACGGGCTGCGCATCTCCGCCCCCGGCCAGATGCTGCTCGAGCTCGCGCTGCTGCTGCCGCACGAGGATGTGGTGGTCGCGCTGGACCATGTGCTGGGGCCGACGGCGCCATTCGGGCATCTCACGCGAGAAGAGTTGCGCGATCGCCTGGAGCCGTACCTGGGGCGCCGCGGTGGGCGTCGGCTCCTCACGGCGCTGGATGATGCTCGGGCGGGCGTCGAGTCCCCCGGTGAGACGCACACCCGTCTGCTGCTGACGCGGGCCGGGTTCCCGGAGCCGACGATCAACCTGCCGGTCACGGACCCGGACACCGGCCGGCCGCGCCGGCTGGACCTGGCCTACGAGGACCTGCAGGTCGCGATCGAGTATGACGGCGACTGGCACCGTGAGCAGGACGTGTGGCGCGAGGACCACGCCCGACAAGACTCCCTGGAGTCGGCGGGCTGGGCCTTTCGCAGGCTCAACGCCGGGGACCTCGCGCAGCCCGAGCGTTTCTTGGTTGCGCTGCGCCGCACCATGCTCGCCCGGGGCGGGAACGTCCCCGCGCGCAGTCGCTGGGCCGACGGGGCGCTATCCCCGGGAGCGGTGCGTGCCCGAGAGCACGCCGCTCGGCGCCGAAGTGCGTCGGGTCGCAACGTGAGCGCACGGGCCCAGCGCCGAGCTGCTTGAGCCGCGGCCCCTGCCGACGGCGGGCCTGCCCCTGCCGCCCGGCCGCAGCCCCACCCCGCAGCGACCACACCCTGCAAATGTCAGATCCGGTGGCATGCCCGGCACGAACATGCCACCGGATCCGACATTTGCGCATTTGGGCCGGGTCTGCGCACGCAGAAGCGCCCGCCCCGCACAGGCAGGACGGGCGCTTCGTGCGAACAGGCGCTTCCGGTGCGCTCAGGCGCCCGGGCTTCTCAGCTCACGGGCAGCTCAGGCCCCGGCGCCGTGCGCTCGGCTCAGCCCTGGTGGGTGCCGGCGGAGCGGAGGTTCTCGCAGGCCTCGACCACGCGAGCGGCCATGCCGGCCTCGGCCTTCTTGCCCCAGGCGCGCGGGTCGTAGGCCTTCTTGTTGCCCACCTCGCCGTCGACCTTGAGCACGCCGTCGTAGTTCTCGAACATGTGCGAGACCACGGGGCGGGTGAAGGCGTACTGGGTGTCGGTGTCGATGTTCATCTTGATGACGCCGTTGTCCACAGCCTCGCGGATCTCCTCGAGGGTGGAGCCGGAGCCGCCGTGCATCACGAGGTCGAACGGCATGTCCTTGCCGTACTTCTCCCCGACGGCCTTCTGGATGTCCAGCAGGATCGAGGGGGTGAGCTTGACGTTGCCGGGCTTGTAGACGCCGTGCACGTTGCCGAAGGTGAGGGCGGTCAGGTAGCGGCCGCGCTCGCCCAGGCCAAGCTTCTCGGCGGTCTTCACGCCGTCCTCGACGGTGGAGAACAGCTTGTCGTTGGAGACGTCGGCCTTGACGCCGTCCTCCTCGCCGCCCACGACGCCGACCTCGATCTCGAGGATCTTCTTGGCCTCGACGGACTTCTCGAGCAGACGCTCGGCGATCTCGAGGTTCTCATCGACCGGCACGGCGGAGCCGTCCCACATGTGCGACTGGAAGATCGGGTCCAGGCCCTTCTTCACGCGGTTCTCGAGGTCCCACTCGATCAGGGGCTCCACCCAGGTGGGCAGGACTTCCTTGGCGCAGTGGTCGGTGTGCAGCGCCACGTTGATCGGGTAGTTCTTCGCCACGGCGTGGACGAACTCGGCCAGGGCCAGGGAGCCGGCCACGCGGTCCTTGACGGTGGAGCCGGAGAGGTACTCGGCGCCGCCGAAGGACACCTGGATGATGCCGTCGGAGTTCGCCTCGGCGAAGCCGCGCAGCGCCGCGATCGCGGTCTGGGAGCTCGAGACGTTCACCGCGGGGTAGGCGAACTTGCCGGCCTTCGCGCGGTCGATCATCTCGTTGTACTGGTCCGGGTTCACAACAGCCATCGGGCGTGTCTCCTTCGTGGAAAAACGGTCAGGGGCGACCCGTGTCACGCGCACCGCACCGACTACTCGGTGAGGCACCGTCGTCGGGGTCGATCATCCTCCACCATCCTCCCACATCGGCGACCGCTGCACCCCTGCCTGAGGTCCTGGCCCAGCGGTGCGCTAGGGGCGTGTCTTCTAACCTTGTGGTGGTCCTTGGTGTGTCGGTGGGCGGATGAGCTGGCAAGGCATGTTGTCCGACGCCCAGTGGGGATTGATCGAGCCGTTGCTCCCGGCTCGTTGGTGCGGACGACGAGGGCGTCCGCACTCAGGCCAGCGGCCCCTCCGGGATGTCCGCGTGCTGCACCACCCAGGTGTGCAGGGCGATCGCTGCGGCGGCCGCGACGTTGATGGAGCGGGTGGAGCCGAACTGGGTGATGCCGACGGTGAGGTCCGCGGCGTCGAGGATCTCGGGGCTGAGTCCGGGGCCTTCCTGCCCCACCACGAGCACGGCGTCGCGCGGCAGGGTGGTGTGTTCGATGGGCTGTGCGCCGGGCACGATGTCGAGCGCGACAACGGGCCTGCCCTGCTCGCGCGCCCAGGCCAGGAAGTGCGCGGCGTCGGGGTGGTGGATCTCGTGCTGGTAGCGGTCGGTGACCATGGCGCCGCGGCGGTTCCAGCGGCGGCGTCCGATGATGTGGAAGGCGCCGACGTTCATGGCGTTGGCGGTGCGGACGATGGAGCCGATGTTCGCATCGTGCTCAAGATTCTCGATCGCGACGTGCAGGGGGTGCCGACGGGTGTCGAGCTCGGCGATGATCGCGTCGCGTCGCCAGTACCGGTAGCGGTCCTGGACGTTGCGGCGGTCGCCGTGGGCGAGCAGCTCGGGGTCCAGGCGGGGGTCGTCCGGCCAGGGCTCGGGATGGGGGCCGACGCCGATCTCCCGGCCCGCGCTCGTCTCCCGGCCCGCGCCTGCTTCTCGGCCCGTGCCCTCTCCCCGGCCCGCTGCCGCGCTGCTCACTGCTGCCTCCGCTCGAGCTCGTCCATGTGCTCCGCATCCGGGTCGGGCAGCCCCTGTGCGCGACGCCGCCGGTCGCGCAGCACCAGCTTGACGATGAACCAGATGATCGCGATCCCCAGCAGCACGTACACGACCGTGGAGATGATGTTCGTCCACGGCTCGATCGCCGTCCAGTTGTCCCCGAGGAAGAACCCGAGGGTGATGAACAGGGTGTTCCAGATGGCGCTGCCGAGCGCCGTGAGCAGCGTGAACATCCCGATCGGCATGGCATACAGCCCCGCGGGGATGGAGATCAGCGAGCGCACCCCGGGCACCATGCGGCCGAAGAAGATCGCCTTGCTGCCGTGCCGCTCCATGAACTGCACCGAGGAGTCGTAGTCCTCGACGTGGATCAGCGGCAGACGGATCACCAGGCGCCGCAGCCGCTCGGGCCCGAGCGCCCGGCCGATCCCGTACAGCAGCCACGCCCCTGCCACGCTGCCGGCCACGGACGCGAGCAGCATCAGCACGAAGGAGCTGCCGCCGCGCCCGGCGTCCACGCCCGCGAGCGGCAGCACCACCTCGGAGGGGATCGGCGGGAACACGTTCTCCAGCAGGATCAGCAGGAACACCCCGAGCGGCCCGAGGTCACCCATGATCTGCACGGCCCAGTCGACGATGTTCATGCTCTCTCCCTTGCGCTGCGGCGGGGCGCTGCGGCATCGGGACGCTACCACCCACCCCGTCCTCCCGGTTACAGCGGTGACCTGGGACACGCCCGCGGTCTACCCTGTGCGCATGACCTTCAACCCGAATGCGGAGATCCGCTCCGACAACGTCTCAGCCTCCGGTGGCGGGGGCGGTTTCCGTCCGCGCGGTGGAGGCCTGCCCGGTGGCGGTGGCCTAAAGATCGGCGGCGCCGGCGGCTGCGTGCTGCTGGTGGTCATCCTCATCTTCACGCTGCTGGGCGGCAACCCGCTGGATCTGCTGGGTGGCGGGCCGCAGCCGGCTCCGGCCCCGCAGGCGCAGGAGGGTGAGGGCCTGGAGCACTGCCAGACCGGTGCCGATGCGAATGAGCACGACGACTGCCTGGTGCAGGCCACGATCGAGTCCGCGGATTCGCTGTGGGAGAGCCTCGCCCCGGAGGCGGGCATCGACTTCGACTACCCCTCGGGGGTCATCTTCGAGCAGGGCGTGCAGACCGGCTGTGGTGGCGCCACCTCGGACGTCGGCCCCTTCTACTGCCCGGCCGACCAGACCATCTACGTGGATGTCACGTTCTTCGATGCCCTGAGCGGTCAGCTGGGTGCCGATGGTGGGCAGCTGGCGAAGATGTACGTCGTCGCCCACGAGTACGGGCACCACATCCAGTACCGGGCCGGGACGATGCAGAGAATCGACCGGGAGGCCACCGGTGAGCAGTCCGATGGGGTGCGGCTGGAGCTGCAAGCGGACTGCTACGCGGGCGTGTGGGCACATCACGCCACCTCCACCACGGATGATCAGGGGCAGGCGATGCTGCAGCCGCTAACCAAGGAAGACATCGACTCAGCGCTGTCGGCGGCGAGCGCGGTGGGCGATGACCACATCCAGGGTGAGGTCTCCGGTGGGGAGGCGCGCCCGGATACGTGGACGCACGGCTCCTCCGAGCAGCGCCGCCACTGGTTCACCACCGGCTATGAGGAGGGCACGGTCAAGGCGTGCGACACCTTCTCCGTGGATCAGGTCTGAGCTCCGTGGATCAGGTCTGAGGGTAGGCGCCGCGCCGAGGCGCGCTGGTCAGATCTCCAGTTCGCTGATGTCGTAGGCGGCGAGGTAGCGGTAGCCCGCCTGCTCGACGGCCTCACGGGAGGCGTCAGAGCGATGGACGATCACAGCGACCGCAGCAATATCGGCCCCCGCTTCGGTGAGCGCCTCGCAGGCGGTGAGCACGCTGCCGCCGGTGGTCGAGGTGTCCTCCACGGCGATCACGCGTCGACCGGTGACGTCGGGCCCTTCGATCCGACGCTGCAGGCCGTGGGCCTTCGCGGCCTTGCGCACCACGAAGGCGTCAAGCCCGGTGGTGCGCGGATCAGCGGCGGAGGCGTGCAGGATCGAGGTGGCCACGGGGTCGGCGCCGAGGGTCAGCCCGCCCACGGCCTGAACCCCGTTAAGGAGTCCTTCGCGGTCGAACAGGTCCAGCATGACGCGGCCGACCAGCGGGGCGGCCTCGTGGTGGAGGGTGATGCGGCGCAGATCCACGTAGTGATCCGCTTCCTGGCCGGAGGAGAGGATGACGTGGCCGCGCACCACGGCGAGATCACGGATCAGCTCGCGCAGCCGCTCCCGGGCGGCATCGGAGGAGAGGGTCTGCGAGGCGGGGGCGTTCGACATGGTCGCCAGGGTAATGCAGCGCCTCAGGCGTCCGGCTCGTCCTCGCGCTGCCAGGGGGCCTTCAGCTCTCGACGGGAGGCGTGGCGGCGGGAGCGGTGCACCGTGCGGGCCTGGAGGCGTCGGTACCAGTTCGGGGAGGTGAGGGCCCGCACGAGGGGACGCGGGGCGATGCGGGAGACCTCCCCTGCGGTGCGGTACTTGACCGACGGGATCGACAGCACCGCCCCCTTGGCGGTGTCCTTGAGTGCCTGCTCCACCACATAGGGGGCTTTCTGCCAGGTCACCCGGGGCAGACCCTCCATGTTCATGCTCGCCCGCTCATGGAATTCAGTCTGCACGAAGCCGGGCAGCAGCGCGGTGGCGGTGACGCCGGTGCCCTTCAGCTCCATGGCGAGAGATTCGGTGAACACGGTGACCCAGCTTTTGGAGGCAGCGTAGGGCCCGGCGGTGGTGTAGCCGGCCAGGGAGGAGACGTTGAGAATGGCGCCGCAGCGGCGCTGGACCATGGTGCGGGCGGCGGCGTGGGAGAGCACCAGGACGGCTCGCATGAGGGTGTCCATCTGGGCTTCGTGGTCCTCGATGCCGATCTCGAGGAAGCCGCCGCGCAGCCCGTAGCCGGCGTTGTTGACCAGCAGGTCCACCCGGTCCACGGGGTCGGTGAGGCGGGTGGCGACGCGGTCGAGCTGCTCGCGATCCGAGAGATCGGCGCTCAGCACCTCGACGGTGACGTCGTGGACGTCACGGATCTGCTCGGCGACGGCCCGCAGTCGCGCGTCATCCCGCGAGACCAACACGAGATCATGCCCGGTGCCGGCGAGCTGCCAGGCGAATTCGAGCCCCAGCCCGGAGGTGGAGCCGGTGACCAGCGCGCGTGCCATGGCCGAAGCATACGACCGGCACTATCCGGGCGGGGTCCGATGGGCGCTGCACCGGGCCCGTAGGATCGAGCTCATGCGCATTGCGACCTGGAACATCAATTCCCTGCGAGCCCGTATGGACCGCGTCATCGGTTTCCTGGACCGGCATGAGGTGGACGTGCTGGCGCTGCAGGAGATCAAGGCGAAGCCCCAGCAGCTGGATCTGGCCCCGTTCGCGGCGGCGGGCTATGAGGTGGCGGTGCACGGGCTCAATCAGTGGAACGGCGTGGGGCTGATCTCCCGGGTGGGGCTTACGGATGTGCGACGCGAGCTGCCAGGGGTGCCGACGTGGCCGGAGGATGACAGCGGTGTCATCGAGGCGCGGGCGCTGTCCGGGGTTGTGGGTGATGGCCTGCGGGTCTGGTCGCTGTATGTGCCCAATGGCAGGGAGCTGGAGCATCCGCACTACCCGTACAAGCTGCGCTGGCTGGAGGCGCTACGCGCGGAGGGGGCGCGGGAGCTCGCGGAGGATCCGTCGGCCCGGGTGGCGCTGGTGGGGGACTTCAATGTGGCGCCGCAGGATGAGGACGTGTGGTCGATGGAGTTCTTCGAGGGCAAGACCCACGTGTCCGAGCCGGAGCGGGCGGCGTTCCGGGCCGTCGTGGAGGCGGGGTACGCCGATGTGGTGCGGCCTGAGCATCCGGGGCCCGGGGTGTACACGTACTGGGATTACCAGGCGCTGCGCTTCCCGAAGAGGGAGGGGATGCGGATCGATTTCGTGCTGGGCTCGCCCACGGTGCAGCAAGCGGTGCGCGGCACGTTCATCGACCGGGAGGAGCGCAAGGGCAAGGGCGCATCCGATCATGCGCCCGTGGTGGTGGACCTGGAGCTGTAAGGCGCGCTGAAGCTGTAGCGCGCTCTGGAGCTGTAGCGCGCTCTGAAGCTGTAGGGCACGGGGCGGCAGAGCTGTCGGGGTGCCGCACGCCCCCTGGTCATCACCGCCGCACGAGGTGCGCACACGAAAGAGCGGCGTCGCGATGAATCGCGGCGCCGCTCCCCGACGAGACCTGGTCATCGGGATCAGGCGTACACGTGATCTGGCTGCGGTGCCGCTTTCGGCGGCTCACAGCCGGTCCGTTGCGGGGACCAGTCGTACGTGGGTTCCGATGGGGTACTTCGTCGTTGTGCAGATCACACTACGCCTTCCTGGAGGGGGTGGCAAGGACTTGGGTCCCGCGACCTTTCCTCCACAACGGGGGTTCATCCACAATCGGCACCCCCTCCCTGGTGCGCTCGCCGTGATCTCGTCACGCTGGCGCCATGACCAGCACCATCACGACGCATCAGGCGAAGACGAGCCGCCGCGGCGCCGGCCCTGCACGTGACAGCGAAACCGCCCCGGTCGGCACCGCGGGACCGGACGGCACCGCAGAACCGAACAGCACGGCACGATCGGGCAGCGCACCGCGCCTGGGGCTGCTGCGCGCAACCTCGCGCACCGGCTCCGCTCCCACGCGGCCCCCGTCGGTATTCCCCACCGGGCGAGACCGCACCGCGCACAGTGCGGCACGGGTGGCATGCATCGGGGCCGACGGGCCGCTTGCCGCGCAGATCCGTGACCACGTCTCCGCGGCGGGAGCGCAGCTCGCGCCAGAATCCGATCTCTCGGGGTGTGCACTCCTGGTCGTCGCGGCGAGCGCGCTGCCGCTGACTGCTCCCCTGCCGCCACGCACCCCGGTGCTCATCGTCACCGCGCAGGAAGAGGTCGCGTCCTCAACGTGGAGCGCAGCGCTCGCCCTCGGGGCACTCGCGGTGCTGCGTCTGCCCGCGGAGTCCGAACAGCTGCTGTCCCTGCTGGCGGACCTCACGCGGCCGCGCAGCCGGGCGCTCATGCTCGGTGTCGTCGCCGGCTGTGGTGGTGCGGGCGCCTCATCGTTCGCGGCGCGGCTCGCGGGGGCGGCACGCCGGCACGGCACCGTCACGCTGGTGGACGCTGATCCGCGCGGCGGGGGCCTGGATCTGTTGGTGGAGGCGCCCGACGGGGAGGGTGCCACGTGGGCGGAGATCGAGACGCTGGGCCCGGAGGACGGGGCGGCGCTGCGGGAGAACCTGCCGGTCATTGACGAGGTGCGGCTGCTCGGGGCGGGCG
The DNA here is from genome assembly GCF_023062615.1 of Brachybacterium sp. Marseille-Q7125. Lineage (NCBI taxonomy): Bacteria > Bacillati > Actinomycetota > Actinomycetes > Micrococcales > Dermabacteraceae > Brachybacterium > Brachybacterium sp. Marseille-Q7125. The sequence goes on from NZ_JALLAL010000004.1 coordinate 33,249, forward strand.
ATGGCCCCGGCGCGCAGGACGTGATGCTACCGCGGGCGCTGTCAGCTCTGGCAGCGCTCGATGGCACCGTGGTGGTGGATCTCGCGCCGGAGCTCGTGCCCAGCGCGCACGAGCATCTGGATGCGCTGCTGCTGGTGAGCCGAGCCGATGACCATGCGGTGCGGGCGGCCGCCCGGCGGCTGCGCGACTGGGCTCTGCCGGTGGGGCTCGCGCACCTGGTGGTGCGGCGGCGCGGCCCGCTGGATGCCCGCGATGTCGCCGAGGATCTCGCGCTGCCGCTTGCGGCGAGCTTTCGGGATTTCTCCCCGGCGGTGGTGCCGCTGCTGGATGTACGTCGCCGCGGCGCGGATCGGGCGGCTCGGGAGCTGCTGGATGCCCTGGCTGAGGAGATCCCGGCATGAGCCCGGCAGCGGGCGAGGAGGACCTCACCGATCTGGTGGAGGTCGTGCGGGAGGATCTGGTGCGCCACCCGGGGGTGGTGGATGTGCCGCGCGTGGTGCGGGTGCTGCGCGAGCAGGGACGGGTGCTCGGGGCCGCGGCGATGCTCGAGCTGACCGCGCAGCTGCGCGATCACGTCGACGGGCTCGGCCCCTTGCAGGGGCTGCTCGGCCCGGAGGTCACCGATCTGCTGGTCAACGATGACGGCACGGTATGGGTCGACGATTCCAGCGGGCTGCACCGCACCGAGCTACGCCTGGATGCGGAGGCGGCGCGGGACCTGGCGGTGCGGCTCGCGACCGCTGGGGGTCGGCGCCTGGATGATGCGGTGCCGTGGGCCGATGCGCACCTGCCCTCCGGGATCCGTTTCCACGCGGTGCTGCCGCCACTGTCCCCGGGCGGGGCGATCCTCTCCCTGCGGGTGCCGGGGCGGCAGCGCCTGGACCTGGGGGATCTGGTGCGCCTGGGGGCGATCAGCCCGACGCTGCGCGCGGTGCTCGAGCAGGTGGTCGCCGCACGGATCCCGTTCCTGGTCACCGGCGGCACAGGGACGGGGAAGTCCACGCTGCTGGCGGCGATGCTGCGGGAGGTGACGCCCGCTGAGCGGATCGTCGTGGTCGAGGATGTGCTCGAGCTGCAGGTGGAACATCCGCATGTGGTGCATCTGCAGTCACGGCACGCCAACAGCGAGGGCGTCGGCGCGGTGGAACTCGCCACGCTCGTGCGGCAGAGCCTGCGGATGCGCCCGGACCGGATCGTGCTGGGCGAATGCCGTGGCGGGGAGATCCGGGAGCTGCTGCAGGCGCTGAACACCGGACATGAGGGCGGCTGCGGCACCGTGCATGCGAACACCGCCGCAGATGTTCCGGCACGCCTGGAAGCACTGGGAGCGCTCGGCGGACTGGACCGGCAGGCGCTGGCCGCGCAGGTGGCCAGCGCCCTCAAGGTCGTGATCCACCTGGGGCGCGAGGCCGGGGTCCGCGCGGTGCAGGAGATCGCCCTGCTGGTCCGCGTGGCCGATGGGACGCTGCACGCGCGCACCGCTCTCGAGGTGCGCGGGGGCGCTCTGCTGGAAGGACCCGCCGCGGGGGATCTCTCGCGGTGGCTGCATGCCCCAACCCCCGTCACGGGGCCCTCGGCGGGGCATCGGAGGGCCGTGGCATGACAGTTCTGCTGATCGCGGCGCTGCTGATGCTGCTGTGGGTGCTCGCCCCACCGAGCCGCCACGCCCCGGGGCCGCAGGTCTCGGGGGCGGGGCGGCGGCATCGGGCAGGTCCGCTCGAGGTGGCGCGGGCGGTGGAGCAGCTGGCCACGGTCCTCGCCTCCGGCTCCACGATCCGGCAGGCCTGGGCGGCAGTGGGCCGCTCCGCGCCCCCGGGGGACCTCGCGGATCTGGCTCGGGCCGGGGCTGCCGGGGCGGATCCGCGACGGCCCGGGGCTGGGCGGTTGCACGCCACGGCGATGGTGCGCTCGCTCGGGACGGCACTCGCGGTGTGTGAGCGCACCGGGGCACCCACCGCGGTGATGCTCGAGCATCTCGCCGAGGCACTGCGGGATCTGCATGACGCGGCCCTGGCGCGGCGCAGCGCGTTCGCCGGTCCGCGGTCCACGGCCCGGATCCTGCTGGTGCTGCCGCTTGGCGGGCTTGCGCTCGGGGCGCTGCTGGGCGGGGATCCTCTGCACCTGCTGCTCAGCACGCCCGGTGGGCACCTGCTGGGCGCCGTAGGCCTGGCTCTGACTGTCGCCGGCTGGTGGTGGATGCATCGGATGCTTCGCGCGGCGGACCCGCCCGCGCCCGTGGGGCTCGACGGATCGGTGCTGCTGGAGCTCGTGGCGGGCGCGCTCGAGGCCGGGCTGCCGCTTGCGAGCGCCGCGCAAGCGGTGGCCCAGGCGCTGCCGACCAGCGCAGACCGTGAGGCGCTGGAGCGTTTCGCCTCCGGACTCCATTCCGGACTGGGTGCCGAACGTGCCGCGCGTGCGCTCCCGACGCAGCTGGCCGCCCTAGGACGCAGCGCCGTGCTCGCCGAGGGCACCGGCGCGGACCTCTCGAGGGTGCTGCGCTCGGCCGCCCGGGATGGTCGGCGGGGCCGGGCCCGGGACGCGGAGGTGCGCGCCGCGCAGCTGGCGGTGCGGCTGGTGCTGCCGACAGGGCTGACGCTCCTGCCGGCGTTCGTGGCGCTCGGGATCATCCCGACCGTGATCTCCCTGCTCGGCGGCACGCTCTCCCCCGGCGCCGCCGTCCCCTGACTCCCGGAGCTCGCTCCGGATGCGCCGCCGACGCAGGCGGCGTGCGGCAGCTGCGGCTGCCACCCCGGGCGGACACCCGTCCTCCCGGTACCCCTGCAGCGCTTCCGTGTGGGTGCTGCGCCACCGGACGGCACCTGCCGTCCTTACCCCGAAGGAGAGATGACCATGACCCTCACGATGATCCGGATGCGCCGGGCTGTGCACCGCGTGCTGCACGACCAGACCGGCGCCTCCACCGCTGAGTACGCCATCACGGTGCTCGCAGCCTGCGGTTTCGCCGCCGTGCTGGTGGCACTGCTGGCCTCCGGTGAGGTGCGCGAGCTGCTGATGGGCATCATCACCTCTGCCCTGTCCAAGGGGCAGTGATGCCGCGGTGCGCCCGGTCATCCCTCCTGCGGGATGACCGGGGCTCCGCCACCGCGGAAACGGCGATCGTGCTGCCCGTGGTGGTGACGATGGTGGTGGTGCTGATCCTGGCCGGGGCGGGCCTTGCTACCCAGGTGCGCCTGGAATCCGCGGCCCGCGGCGCCGCGAGGGAGCTCGCGCGTGGGGAGGATGAGGCTGCGGCGGTCGCGGTCGCGCAGCGGATCGGCGGGCAGGGCACCGCGGTGAGCATCACGCGCGCTGACACCTGGGTGCACGTGGAGGTCACCCGCACCCTGCAGGCCGGGCCAGGACCTCTCTCGGGGGCCAGCTGGCAGCTCGACGCCGATGCGGAGGCCCGCCTCGAGCCGACCCTGCTGGGTGCGGACACACAGGCCGGAGGTGGCCCATGAGCACCGGAGCCGCATCGGTCCTCGCCTGGACGGGGACCGCGAGCGTGATGGTGGGGGCGATGGCGCTGCTGGGCGGCGGACTGCTCGCCCAGGAGCAAGCGGGCACCGCCGCAGACCTCGCGGCCCTCGCCGGAGCAGATGCGCTCGCCGCCGCGAACGCACATCCCTGCGCGGTCGCCGCGGAGGTCGCACAGCGCAACGATGCACGCCTCACGTCCTGCGAGCGCCGCGGCTGGGATGTGCTCGTCACGGTGGAGGTCCGGGCAGGTTCCCTGCCGCTGCCCCCGGCGAGCGCCCGCGCCCGCGCCGGACCCGGACCGGAGGAGCTGCCGTGAGATCGCGGCGAGGCCCTGCTTGTGATGCACCGCAAGGAGCCTGCGTACGGTTGTGCGCCGCCGCGGCGGCGGGGACGAGCGCGAGAAGCTGCTGCCAGCGAGCCCCGCACCCCTCACTCCTGACGCAGCAGCCCGAGCAGTGTCGCAGCGCCCGGCTTGGACAGCGGCTCATTGCCGTTGCCGCATTTCGGGGAGACCACGCAGGCGGGGCAGCCGGCGGCGCAGGGGCAGGCGGCGATCATGTCGGCCGTAGCGCGCACCCACGCGGCGGCGTCGTCGGCCCCGCGTTCAGCGAAGCCCGCGCCGCCGGGTGCCCCGTCGTACACGAAGATCGTCGGTGCCTCGGTGTCCTCGTGATGCGCGGCGGAGAGTCCGCCGATGTCCCAGCGGTCGCATGTGGCCAGCAGCGGCAGCATCGAGATCGCGGCATGCTCGGCGGCGTGCAGCGCCCCGGGCAGCTCCTCCGCATCGATCCCCGCTCCCTCGGTGAGCTCGCGCGGCAGCGTCCACCACACGGCCTTGGTGGTGAGAGTGCGCGGCGGCAGGTCCAGGGGATGCTGGGCCAGGACCGCCTGCGTGTACACGTCGCGCACCTGGTAGCCGGTGACCTGGTCGGTGACCTCCACGGTCCCAAAGCACAGGCGCACCCCGTCCTTCCAGGGCGCCTCCCGCTCCACCTGGCGGATCCGCAGGGTCGAGGCGGACTGCGGATGCGTGGAGTGCAGGGGGTCCTCGCGGTGCACGAAGGCGACGGCCTGGTCCACATCCAGGTGGTCCACCACGAAGCTGCGGCCCTGATGGATATACACCGCGCCGTCGTGAACCTGCGTGTGGGCGCTCGCCGCATCGACAGTGCCCAGCAGGCTGCCGGTGGCCTGCTCGACGATCCGCACCGGCTCGCCACCACTGCCGCGCAGATCGGTGAGGTCATGCGCGGATTCGCTGAGCGTCCAGTACCAGCCGCTCGCGCGAGCCCGCAGCACCCCGCGCCGCGCGAGCGTCGTCAGCAGTTCCCGCGCGGTGGGCCCGAAGATCTCCTCCTCCCCATCGCGAATAGCGAGCTCCGAGGCGGCCGCGCACAGGTGCGGGGTCATGACGTACGGGTTCGCGGGATCGAACACGGCGGCCTCCACCTCGACGCCGAACAGCGACTCCGGGTGATGGACGACGTACGTGTCCAGTGGGTCCTCTCGTGCGACGAACAGTGCGAGCGCCCCGGCATCGGCTTCCTGGGAGCGCCCGGCGCGGCCGAACTGCTGCCACAGCGACGCCCGCGTACCAGGCCAGCCGGCCACGACCACCGCGTCCAGACCCGCGATGTCGATGCCGAGCTCGAGCGCATTGGTGGAGGCGAGGGCCCGCAGCTCCCCCGAGCGCAGCGAATCTTCAAGGGCCCGGCGTTCCCGCGCCAGGTAGCCGCCGCGGTAGGCGGCGATCCGGCTGGCCCGCTCCACGAGGCCCGGCCCGTCGGTCTGCTGCGCCTTCTGCTCCAGCAGGCGCCGCGCTCCGGAGGCCACGAGCTCGGCGCCGCGGCGGGAGCGGGTGAACACGAGAGCCTGCACATCCCGCTGCACGAGGTCTGCGAGCAGGCCCGCCGCCTCGGTGGTCGCCGCGCGGCGCACGGGGTCCTCACGTCGGGCCGGGGCCTCCTCGTCCCCAGCCGGGGCATCCGCATCCACAGCTGGGGCGCCCCCGTCCCCATCGGGTTCTTCCCAGGCCGCGGGGTCCCCGCGACCGTCCACGCGCGCCAAAGTGCCCGGTTCCCACAGGCCGATGGTGAGCCCGGCCCGCGGGGATCCATCCTCGGTCACGGCGACGACGTCCCGGCCGATCAGCCTGCTCGCGGAGATCTCCGGGTTCGCGGTGGTCGCCGAGGCCAGCACGACCGTGGGCTCGGCCCGATAGTGCGCCGCCACCCTCCGCAGGCGCCGCAGCACCATCGCCACATGACTGCCGAACACGCCGCGATACGTGTGGCACTCATCGACCACGATGTACCGCAGGGCGCGCAGGAAATGCGCCCACTGCTCATGCCCGGGCAGGATCCCGAAATGCAGCATGTCCGGGTTGGTGAGCACGAAGGTGCCGTGGCGGCGGATCCAGCGCCGCTGCTCGGTGGGGGTATCGCCGTCGTACACGGCCGCGCGCACATCCCGCAGCCCCGCCTGATCGGCGAGGGCCTGAAGGTTCGTCAGCTGGTCGGCGGCCAGCGCCTTGGTGGGCGCGAGGTACAGGGCGGTGGCGCGCGGCGCCCGGATGTCCAGCTCCCGCGCCCCAATCGCGGTCAGGGCCGGCAGCTGGTAACCAAGCGACTTCCCGGAGGCGGTGGCGGTCGCGATGACAACGTCCTGCCCATCGTGGGCGAGGCGGGCCGCCTGCTCCTGGTGGATCCACGGGGCGGTGATCCCCCGCCCGGCAAGCGCCTCCACCAGCCGCGGATCGGTCCACTCGGGGAAGCTGCCCTGCCGGCCCGCCCGCCGGGGCCGCTCCTCGATATGGGTGAGGCAGCCGCGACGCGTGAGCGGAGCCGAGAGCTCGGTCAGGAGGTCGCGTGCTGCACCAGCGCGCATGGCCCTCCATCCCGCGCAGACTCCCACAGAGCCTGCACATCTCCCCTGCCGGGCCACCCAATCGGGCCCGGTCGGCTGGGGCACAATCGTAGCCATGCCCACCCACACGCCTCCCGCTCCCCCACGCGTGCTGCCCACGCAGATCACGGCCCTGCGGGCGGACCTCACCGCTGCGCGTTTCACGAGCGAACGGATCGAGGAGCTGCTGGGCGAGGTGGCGCTCGGAGCGCTGCGCCGGGAGAACCCCGTGCCCGCCCGGCGGATCCTCGCCACCAGCACCGATCCCGCGGCGGTGCTCGCGCAGCTCTTCACCCTCGGGGTCGCCCTCCCCCGCCCCGCGGTCGAGGCCGCCCTGCCTCAGCTCGGCGTCGAGGGCGCCGCGCAGCTCGGGCTCGTGCGCCTCGGCCCGCTCTCGGACGGCACAGGGTCTACGCGCACCAGCCCCATCCCCGGGGCCGACGGGAACCAGCTCGTCCACCCCCTGCTGGACCTCTCCCCCTACTCCGCCACGGATGATGCCGGGGAGATCACCTGGTGGATCGCCTCGGATCTCTCCGAGCTCGCCACCGGCGCGGCACTGCACCCCGAGCATGTGCTCGGCGTGGGCGGCGCCTCCCTGACCCTCGCCCGCCTCACCCCGCGCACGCCCAGCACTCGGGTGCTGGATCTGGGCTGCGGCGGCGGCATCCAGGCGCTGCACGCCTCCCGGCACGCCAAGCACGTCACCGCCACCGACCTCTCCGAGCGGGCCCTCGCCGACGCGGCCTTCACCGCGGCACTGAACGGCATCGACCTCGACCTGCGGCACGGCTCGCTGCTCGAGCCTGTAGCCGGGGAGCGCTTCGACCTCATCGTCTCCAATCCCCCGTTCGTCATCACCCCGCGCACAGCCGATGAGGACGCCTCCGGGGCCTGGACCTACCGCGATGGCGGCCGCGCCGGGGACACGCTGCTGGCCGAGCTGCTGCAGGACCTGCCCGGCCACCTGGCCCCCGGCGGGCGCGCCGTCATGCTCGGCAACTGGGAGATCACCGACGTCGAAGACCCCTTCGCCCACCCCACCGCCTGGCTGCAGCACGCCCTCGCCGACGGGGTGGATGCGTGGGTGGTCCAGCGCGAGAGCGAGGACCCTGCCCAGTACGCGGAGACCTGGGCGCGCGACGGTGGTATCACCGACCGCGACCTGCGCTGGGCGGAGCTCATCACCGCCTGGCTCGAGGACTTCGCCGCCCGGAACGTGACGCGCATCGGCTTCGGTTACCTGCTGCTCCACCGACCCGAGGACTCCCAGTCCCCTACCCCGTCCGCGGACCAGCCCACCGCCCGTTCCGGCGCTCACACCGCCCCCGCGCGCCGTGGCGTGCTGCGCACCGAGACCGTGCCCGGCACCGGCAGCGGCACGCTCGCCACCCACCTCGCTGCCGGGCAGGACATGATCGCCCGTCTTGCGACGCTGAGCGATGAGGAGCTGCTGGCCTCCCGCCTCATCCGCGCCGAGGACGTCGTCGAGCGCCGCCACCTCACTCCCGGGCAGTTCGATCCGATGCTCATCGAGCTGGTGCAGGGCGCGGGGCTCGCCCGCACCGTCCCCGCGGACCAGCTGCTCGCCGCGACCGTCGGCGCCCTGGACGGCACCCTCACCCTGGGGCAGGTGATCGGAGCGGTGTGCGCGCTGACCGACGCCGATGCGGACGCCGCCCAGGCCCAGCTTCTGCCCCAGATCCGCGAGCTGCTGATCACCGGCATGGTGACCCTGTGAGCGAGGCCGCCGGGCATCCGTCGGCCCGCCCCACCGCGCGCATCCCGAGCCTCGCCCGGCCGCTGCTGTCCCTGCTGGCCGCTGTTCTGTGCGCCGCCGCCGTGATGGCCCTGGCCCGTCTCGCGGTCGGCACCCCGAGCGGACAGCGGCTGGACCAGCTGATCCTCTCCGGCGCTGCACAGCACGACGGGCTGCTGTCGCAGGTGGCACCGGCGGCGGTGCAGACCGTGAGTCTGCCCGTCATCGCCGCGCTGCTGGGGCTCACGGCGCTGCTGGTGCTGATCCGGCGGCGCACCGCCCTGCTGCTGCCGCTCGGTGTCGCGGTGCTCGGTGCGAACCTCACCACCCAGGTGCTCAAGCACCTCGTGGTCACCCGCGAGGCCCTCGCCCCGGGCATCGAGGTGACCCCGAACTCCTTCCCCTCCGGGCACACCACTCTCGCGGCGACAGCCATGATCGCGCTGGTCCTCGCCGCTGGGCGGGTCCGGATCCTGCTCGCGCCGCTCGGGGCTGCGTGGACGCTCGCCGCCGGGATCGGCACCCTCGTGCTGGGCTGGCATCGGCCCAGTGACGTGATCGGCGCGATCACCGTCGCCGCCGCCTGGACGTTCCTCGCTCTCGCTATGGATGGGCTGGTGACCCGTGCGCGCCTGCGCCGGGGCGGCTCCGCCCCGGCCCGACGGCGGCTCATCGGAAGGGACCGCACCACCGTCCTCGAGGTCGCCGTGACCGTGCTCATGGGCCTTGTCGGGCTCGCCGCGCTGGGGCTCGGCGTCGTGCGGTTCATCGGGCTCGGCCTGCCGCTGGACCTGGATGATCCCAGCCAGCAGCTCGCGGCCGTGGATGCCATGACGGCGCTGATCGGTGGCGGCACCGCGGTGTGGCTCGCGCTCGTGCTCGCCCTGCGCACGCCGACGTCCCTGCGGCGAGCACCCGCTGACCGTGTACCGTGAGCAGACGCCGCACGGGGGCACCCCGGCCGGCTGGTGATCTGGCGGCACCCGGCCGCAGCTGATGGGCCGCGCTGAGCGCGGCGAGGAAGGAACACGCACCGTGACTGGTGGACGGCATCTGGTGATCGTCGAGTCCCCCGCGAAGGCTCGCACGATCGCGCGCTACCTGGGGGATGACTACACGGTCCTCGCCTCGGTGGGGCATATCCGCGACATCCCCGTCCCCCGTGACCTGCCCGCCGACATGAAGAAGGGCCCCTACGGCAAGTTCGGGGTGGACGTCGACTCCGGTTTCGACCCGTACTACGTGGTCAGCCCCGATAAGAAGAAGACCGTCGCGGAGCTGAAGAAGGCCCTCAAAGAGGCCGACACCCTCTACCTCGCCACGGATGAGGACCGCGAGGGTGAGGCGATCGCCTGGCATCTGCTGGAGACGCTGAAGCCCAAGAAGTCCCTGCCGGTCAAGCGCATGGTCTTCCACGAGATCACCAAGGACGCCATTGCCGAGGCGCTGCGCACCACCCGCGACATCGACACCCACCTGGTGGATGCGCAGGAGACCCGTCGGATCCTGGATCGCCTGGTGGGCTTCGAGCTCTCCCCCGTGCTGTGGCGCAAGATCAAGCCCAGCCTGTCGGCGGGCCGCGTGCAGTCGGTCGCGACCCGCCTCGTGGTCGAGCGTGAGCGGGAGCGCATGGCCTTCGTGCCCGCCGACTATTGGGACGTGACCGGCACGTTTGCCGCCGAACCGGCGTCGGGCGCCGATGCCCCCGCCTTCACCGCCCGCATCGCCACGGTGGATGGCTCCCGGGTGGCCACCGGCTCGGATTTCGCCGACGACGGCACCCTCAAGCCCAAGGCGAAGAACGCGACGGTGCTCACCGAGGCGTCGACCCGTGAGCTTGTGACCGCGCTCGAGGACGCCCCCGCGACGGTCACGGGCCTGGAGTCCAAGCCGTACACCCGTCGGCCCGCCGCCCCCTTCACCACCTCCTCCCTGCAGCAGGAGGCGAGCCGGAAGCTGCACCTCGGCGCCCGCCAGGCGATGCGGGTGGCGCAGTCGCTGTACGAGAACGGCTACATCACGTATATGCGTACCGACTCGGTGACGCTCTCCGGTGAGGCGATCCGGGCCTCCCGGGCGCAAGCCGCGGAGCTGTACGGCTCCCAGTTCGTGCCCGAGAAGCCCCGCTACTACCAGAACAAGTCCCAGGCCGCGCAGGAGGCGCATGAGGCGATCCGCCCCGCGGGGGATCATTTCCGCACCCCCGCCGAGGTGGCCGGGAAGCTCTCCGGGGACGAGTTTCGCCTGTACGAGCTGATCTGGAAGCGCACTATCGCCTCCCAGATGGCCGATGCGAAGGGCACCACCTCCTCGGTGGAGCTGACCCTTACGCGCAACGAGCGCACCGCGACGTTCCGCGCCTCCGGCACCGTCATCACGTTCCGGGGCTTCCTCGCCGCCTATGAGGAGGGACGGGATGCCACCCGCTACGGCGAGGACGAGCGCGGCGACAAGCGTCTGCCGCAGATGAGCGAGGGCCAGCAGCTGGACACCCGGGAGCTGGCGCCTGACGGGCACACCACTACCCCGCCGCCCCGCTACACCGAGGCCTCGCTCGTGCGGGCCCTCGAGGAGCGCGGCATCGGCCGCCCCTCCACCTACGCGTCCACCGTCGCGACCATTCAGGACCGCGGGTACGTGTTGCGCCGCGGCACGGCGCTGGTGCCCTCGTGGACGGCGTTCGCGGTGGTGCGCCTGCTGGAGGAGCATTTCGGCACCTTCATCGACTATGACTTCACCGCGCAGATGGAGCAGAGGCTCGACCATATGGCGCGCGGTGAGCTGGGGCGCGCCGAGTACCTCGAGGAGTTCTACCGCGGCGATGGCAGCGAGGGCCCCATCGGCCTGAAGCCCATGGTCGATGACCTCGGGGAGATCGACGCCCGGGCCATCAACTCGATCGATATCGGCGAAGGGATCAGCCTGCGGGTGGGCCGCTACGGCGCCTACCTCGAGCGTCCCGCCCGCGATGCCAACGGTGAGCTGATCGAGGGGGCGGATCCGCAGCGCGCGAACGTCGCCGATGATGTGGCGCCCGATGAGCTGGACGTCGAGCGGGCGAAGGAGCTGCTGGAGCGGGCGAAGGACGACGGGAAGGTGCTGGGCACCGACCCGGCCACCGGCCACGACATCGTCGCCAAGGACGGGCGCTACGGCCCCTACGTCACCGAGGTGCTGCCTGAGGCCACTGACGACAGCGGCAAGCCGCTGCCGAAGACCAAGCAGCCCAAACCCCGCACGGCCTCGCTGCTGAAGTCCATGGAGCTCTCGACGGTGACGCTCGAGGACGCCCTGAAGCTGCTGAGCCTGCCGCGCGTGGTGGGCACCGACGCCGACGGCACCGAGATCACTGCGCAGAACGGGCGTTACGGCCCCTACCTCAAGAAGGGCACCGACTCGCGGTCCCTGACCAGCGAGGAGCAGATCTTCACGATCACCCTCGAGGAGGCGCTGAAGATCTACGCGGAGCCAAAGCGTCGCGGTCGGGCCGCGGCGAAGCCACCGCTGAAGGAGCTGGGCACGGATCCCACCTCGGGCAAGCCCATCGTCATCAAGGACGGCCGCTTCGGCCCGTACATCACCGACGGCACCACGAACGTCTCGCTGCGCTCCACCGAGCGGATCGAGGACATCACCGAGCAGATCGCGGTGGACAAGCTGGCGGAGAAGCGCGCCAAGGGACCCGCGAAGAAGCCCGCACGGCGCACCAGCACGCGGCGCCGCAGCAGCACCAAAAGCAGCTGAACGCCAACGCCACCAGCTGAGTGCGAGCGTCACGCGCTGATCACCCGCGCGGCCAACCCGCGAAATGGTCGGATGTCACGGAGGCACAACGTTTCTCTATCGGACCCGGGCGTACGTCACCTGTTGCCGGAAGGCCCTGCGCGGAGGGTTAGAGTGCAGGTAACCCCATTCATCAGAGACGATGCGAGGAGCATTTCCATGCGAATGAATCCCACCCGGCGCGCGATGCTGGGCGGCGCTGCGGCCGCCACTGCTGTCGGTCTGGCCGGATGCCTGCAGAACCCGAATGAGGGCGGCGGCGGTGACGGCGGCGGCGGTGGCTCCGCTGGCGGCAACGCCGGTGATGGCACCGTCACCATCCTCGGCAACTTCGGTGGTGTGGAGGCCGAGGGCTTCAACGCCGCACTGAAGTCGTTCTCCGAGGAATCCGGTATCACCGTCGAGTACACCTCCGACCAGGACTTCGTGAACACCATCCGCACCCGCGCCGGTGCGGGGGACGCCCCGGATATCGCGCTGTTCCCGCAGCCGGGTGCGCTGCTGCAGATGGCGCAGGAGGGGCACATCGCCCCGATCGAGGACTACCTGGACGTGGAGGGCCTGAAGTCCACGCTGATCGCCGGGTTCCTGGAGTCCGCGACCGCGGAGGACGGCACGATCTACGGCGCCCCGATGCGTCTGGCCGTGAAGTCCCTGGTCTGGTACCCCATCAAGGCCTATGAGGAGGGCGGCTGGAACGCTGAGCCGGCCACTTTCCAGGAGCTCATGAAGATCGGCGACGAGATCAAGGACAGCGGGATCGCCCCCTGGTCCGATGCATGGAACGCCGATCAGGCCACCGGCTGGGTGGGCACCGACTGGCTCGAGGAGTTCGTGCTGCGCATGCACGGCCCGGACGTCTACGACCAGTGGACCAAGCACGAGATCCCCTTCAACGACCCGCAGATCCTGGAGTCCCTGGACGCGCTGGGCGAACTGCTCAAGGGCGAGGGGAATGTGCTGGGCGGCTCCCAGACCATCCTGAACACCGCGTTCTCCGAGGCGATTCTGCCGCTGTTCGAGGAGGAGCCGCGGGCGATGCTGCACCGTCAGGGCAACTTCGTCACCGGCTTCCTGCCCGAAGAGATCCAGGCCGATATGGACAACCTGGTGGGCGTGTTCGCACTCCCGCAGTGGGAGGGCGGCTACTCCGAGGGCAACCCGATCATGGGCGGCGGCGACCTCGCAGCCCTGTTCAACAAGGAGGACGATGAGGCCAAGAAGGTCATGGAGTTCATCACCTCCGCGGACTTCGGTGCCGAGTGGGCCGAGGCCGGTGGCTGGCTGAGCCCCCACCAGACCTTCGACACCTCCCTCTACAGCGACGAGATCACCCGCCAGGTGGCGGAGATCGCCTCCGAGGCGGCGGTGTTCCGCTTCGACGGCTCGGATCTCATGCCTGGTGAGGTGGGCGGCGGCTCCTTCTGGACCGCGATGAACGAGTGGATCGGCGACGAGAAGACCTCCCAGGAGGCCCTGGACGCCGTCGAGGAGTCGTGGCCGGCGTGAGTGAGGGCAGCACAGCTGTTCAGGAGCCCGCCTCCAGCACGGAGGCGGGCTCCGCCGCACCATCGGGCACCGGTGCCCGGCCCGGCCGCCTGCTGCTGGGCGCAGCCGGCGCGATCGGCACGATCTACCTGATGTGCACGATCTTCCTCGCCTTCGCGTGGTACCCGAAGGTGTTCTTCCACTCCCAGATCCTCATCGGCCTGCTGGGCCTGGTGGTGGGAATCGGCGGAGCGATCGTCTTCTTCTGGTTCTTGAACATGGCGATCGAGGGTCTGCCCGCCCGGTTCGCGCGCGGGTTGATCCCCTACGCCTTCCTGCTGCCGGGGTTCTCTCTGATCGGGTTGATGCTGGTGTATCCGACGGTGCAGACCGTCGTGTACTCCTTCGCGAACAAGAACTCCACCGCCTGGGTGGGGATGCGCAACTACCAGGAGATCTTCGCCTCGAAGGGGTTCTGGACGGCGCTGACGAACAACCTGCTGTGGGTGCTGGTGGTGCCGATCATCACCGTGGCGTTCGGTCTGCTGGTCGCGGTGCTGGCGGACAAGCTCTCCGCCTCCGGGGAGAAGGCGGCAAAGTCCTTCATCTTCCTGCCGATGGCGATCAGCTTCGTGGGCGCCTCGACGATCTGGGGTCTGGTCTATGCCTACAGCTCCCCCGGGGCGGAGCAGACCGGTCTGCTCAACGCCATCGTGGTGGGGCTCGGCGGTGAGCCGCAGACCTGGCTGCAGATGAGCGACTTCCGCCTGAACTCTCTGCTGCTGATGGTGATCTTGATCTGGCTGCAGACAGGTTTCGCGATGGTGCTGCTGAGCTCGGCGATCAAGGCCGTGCCGGAGGACACCGTGGAGGCCGGGCGGATCGACGGCGCGGGCGAGTTCCGGATCTTCTGGCAGATCATCTTCCCGCAGGTGCGCGCGGCGGTGCTGGCGGTGTTCATCACCGTGCTGATCGTCGTGCTGAAGGTCTTCGACATCGTGTACGTGATGACCAATGGCCGCAACAGCACCGACGTGATCGCGAACCTGTTCTTCCGCAAGCTGTTCACCGAGCAGAACGCCGGGCATGCCTCCGCGGTGGTCGTCGTACTGCTGCTGCTGGTGATGCCGGTGGTGTTCTACCAGATCCATTCGTACCGCAAGCTGGAGGAGGAGCGATGAGCGTCGGACGCATGAAGGACGGTCGTCGCCGCTCCCCGGTGGCGATCGTGGTGATGGTGGTGCTGGCGATCCTGTGGACGCTGCCCACCTTCGGGATGCTGGTCACGAGCTTCCGTTCACGCACCGATGCAGCGACCTCCGGCTGGTGGTCGGCGCTGCTGAATCCGTTCGAGGCCTCGTGGACGCTGGATAATTACCAGCGGCTGTTCGAGAACACCCCGGTGGGTGGGACGCTGCTGAACTCGGTGGTGGTGGCGGTGCCGGCGACGGTGCTGCCGATCATGTTCGCGGCCTTTGCCGCCTACGCCTTCACCTTCATCAAGTTCCCCGCCAAGGAGCTGTTCTTCCTGCTGGTGGTGGCGCTGATGGTGGTGCCGATCCAGGTGGCGTTCCAGCCGCTGCTGAACCTGCTGGGCCCGCGCGGCCTGGGGATCTCGGGACAGTTCGTGGCCGTGTGGCTGCTGCACACGGGCTTCGGCATGCCGCTGGCGATCTACATCCTGCGCAACTACATGAGCGGTCTGCCGTACTCGGTGATCGAGTCCGCGAAGATCGACGGCGCCACGCACTACCAGACGTTCTGGCGTCTGGTGGCGCCGATGTCCGCCCCGGCGATCGCCGCGTTCGCGACGCTGCAGTTCCTGTGGGTGTGGAACGACCTGCTCATCGCCCGTCTGTTCCTGGGCGGCGGCTCGAACACCACGATCATCGTGGCGCTGCAGCAGCTGCTGGGCACGCAGGGTCAGGGCGCGGAGCTGCTGACCGCGGGCGCGTTCATGTCGATGCTGATCCCGCTGATCGTGTTCTTTGCGCTGCAGAACTTCCTGGTGCGCGGCATGACGGCGGGTTCCGTCAAGGGTTGATCGACGTACTGCGAGCTTGCGAGCGGTAGGAGATCAACCAATCGAGCAGAGGGTTAAGGCCCCAGCCTTCCCCGCCCCACGATTCCGCTCCCCGCGGAACCTTCTGCACAGCGCCCCCGACGCCGCCCCGGTGTCGGGGGCGCTGGGTAGATTGGAGGCATGACCCCGAGCGTTGACCCGCGCGAGGAGCCGTCTGACATGACAGCGCCCCTCGTCCTGCCCGCCACGACGATCCCGGATCCGGCGACAGCGCCGGGCCTGCGCTGGGGGGTGATCTCCCCGGGGCATATCGCCGATCAGTTCACCGCCACGATGCATCGGGCGACGGTCTCCCGCGTGGTCTCGGTGGTCTCCCGCTCCGCCGAGCGGGCTGCGGCCTTCGCTGAGAAGCACGGCATCGAGCGCCCCTTCGATGCGGTCTGGGACATGCTCGCCGCAGGCGGCATCGATGCGGTGTACATCGCCTCCCCGCACGCCCAGCATCGGGACCTGGCCCGGCCGGTGCTCGAGGCGGGGGTACCGGTACTGGTGGAGAAGGCTTTCACGCTGAACGAGACGCAGAGCCGGGAGCTGCTGGACCTGGCGCGCGAGCGCGGGGTGCTGGCGATGGAGGCGATGTGGTCGCGCTTCCTGCCGCAGTACGACGTGCTGCGCCAGGTCATCGCCGAGGGTGTGCTGGGCGAGATCGTGGAGGTCGCCGCCGATCACGGGCAGGCGTTCCCGATGGATCCGACGCATCGCCTGCATGATCCGGCGCTGGGCGGCGGCGCGCTGCTGGACCTGGGCGTGTACCCGATCTCCTTTGCCCAGATGATCCTCGGCGACCTCACGGACCTGCAGGTCACCGGCGAGCGCACAGAGCTCGGCGTGGATGCGTACGCGGCGCTCACCGCGCGCGGCACCCGCGGGGGCGTCGCGCGGCTGGCCACCACGCTGCACGCGCAGACCGCGAACACCGCGGTGGTCACGGGCACGCAGGGCCGCGCCCAACTCGGGGGCCCTCAGCCGTTCTACGCCCCCGGTGATCTCACCGTGACGCTGCTCGATGGGCGCAGCGCGACCGTCTCGCATCCGGCGGGTCTCGGGGACGGCATGGCCTATGAGATCGCAGAGGCGGCGCGCCGGATCAGTGCCGGGGATCTCGAATCACCACTCATGCGCTGGGAGGACACCCTGTCGGTGATGCGCACGATGGATCAGGCCCGCGCCGCCCTTCGCGTCGTGTACCCCGGGGAGGAGGCGGCATGAGCCCGCACGAGACCACGTTCACGCTGCGCGCCCCGGCCGCGCATCCGCCGCGTCGGGGCGTGTTCATCTCCTTCGAAGGCGGGGACGGCGCCGGCAAGACCACGCAGATGCAGATGTTGCACGATCACCTGGTCACCGAACGCTCCGTTGCCGAGGATCTGATCCTCACCACCCGCGAGCCCGGCGGCACGCTGCTCGGGGAAGCGATCCGCGAGCTGCTGCTGCATGGCGAGCATGTGGATGCGCGCGCCGAAGCGCTGATGTACGCGGCGGACCGCGCCCATCACATCGCCACCGTCGTGCGCCCCCACCTCTCGCGCGGCGGCCTCGTGCTCTCGGACCGCTACCTGGATTCCTCGATCGCCTACCAGGGCGCCGGGCGGGATCTGGAGCCCGAGGACATCGGCTCGCTGTCGCACTGGGCGGTGGGTGGGCTGCTGCCGCATCGGACGATCCTGCTGGATGTACCGCCGCGCACACTCGATGAGCGCCGCAGCCCGGAGGGCCGCGACCGCCTCGAGGAGGCGGGCCTGGAGTTCCATGAGGCGGTGCGCGAGGAGTTCCTCGAGCTCGCCCGGAGGGACCCCGGAAGGTTCCGGGTGATCGATGGGACGCTACCGCGCGAGGAGGTGCACGCCCAGGTGCTCGAGGGCGTCGCCGAGGTGCTGGCCCTGTTCGACCCCACCTTCGAGCCCGCGGAGCCGCCGCGCCACCGGGACGAGGAATGAGCA
Organism: Brachybacterium sp. Marseille-Q7125; assembly: GCF_023062615.1. Taxonomy (NCBI): domain Bacteria; kingdom Bacillati; phylum Actinomycetota; class Actinomycetes; order Micrococcales; family Dermabacteraceae; genus Brachybacterium; species Brachybacterium sp. Marseille-Q7125. The sequence goes on from NZ_JALLAL010000004.1 coordinate 50,686, forward strand.
CGGGGACCACCACCCACCCGGCCCCGCCCCTCGAGGGGGTGTGGGCCGATGTGGTGGGCCAGGAGGCGGCGGTCGCGCAGTTCCGACGGGCCGCCTCCCCGGAGGGGTCGCTCGCCCAGGCGTGGCTGGTCACCGGGCCGCCCGGTTCCGGCCGCTCCACCGCCGCGCGGGCCTTCGCCGCCACGCTGCAGTGCGAGCACCGAACCGGCTGCGGGGCCTGCGCGGCCTGCCGCACCGTGCTGGCGGGCACGCACCCGGATGTCACCGTGGTCGCGACCGACAAGCTGTCGATCGCGAAGGAGGAGGTGCGAGCGCTGGTGATGACCGCGCAGCGCGCCCCTGCGACGGGTCGGCATCGGGTGCTGATCGTCGAAGACGCGGACCGCATGAGCCCGGGCACCTTCAACGTGCTGCTGAAGTCGATCGAGGAGCCGCCGCCGTCGACGGTGTGGATGCTGTGCGCCCCGTCGGCGGAGGATCTGGCCCCCACGATCCGTTCCCGCTGCCGCCTGGTGACCCTCACGGTCCCGGGGGCCGATGTGGTGGCTGAGCTGCTGCGTCGCCGCGACGGGGTAGAGGAGCAGCTGGCGCTGCGGGCGGCCCGGGCCGCGCAGGGGCATATCGGGCTCGCGCTGCGCTACGCCACCCAGGAGGGGGCGCTCGCGGCGCGCGAGCAGTCCGCCCGCACACTGCTGGGGCTGCGCTCGGCGGGGCAGGCGGTGCTCGCCGCGCAGGAACTCGTGGACCGCGCGACCGCGGAGGCGAAGGAGCACGCCGACCAGGTCGCTGCGGAAGAGCGGGAGCGGTTCCTGCGCTCCGCGGGGATCGAGGACGGGAAGGTGCCGCCGGCGCTACGCAGCCAGCTCAAGCAGCTCGAGGATGATGCCAAGCGTCGCCAGACCCGTCTGGTGCGCGATGTGCTGGACCGCTACCTGCTGGATGCGCATTCGGTGCTGCGCGATGTGCTGGGTCGGCAGCTCGGCACCGGCGGTGAGCTTGTGAACCTCGAGGTCGAGCCGGAGATCGATCAGGCGGCCCGGGCCGGGGATGGCCGAGTCACACTGGGGCTGCTGGATGGGGTGCAGACCGCGCGCGAGCGCATCGCTGGGAACGTCCCGCCGCTGCTGGCGATCGAGGCGCTGCTGGCGCGGATCGCAATCTCGCTGCGCTGAGATGAACGCGGCAGGACTGCTGCGCCGAAGCCCGGGTCTCAGACCACGCCCGGGGTGTCCGCGCCGTCAGCCGACTCGGCCCCGCTGTCCTCCGCGCCGCCCGCAGGCTTCTTCTCCGCGGTCTTCGACTTCTCGTCCTGATGGGCGGGCGTCTCGGTGGTGTCCTCGGGGGAATCCGCCTCCGGGAGCTCCGCGGATGCAGGCGGCTGCTCCTGCGCAGCGGGCTGCTCAGCCTGCCCAGGCTCAGCGCCCTCTGCCTTGGCATCGTCCGCCGCGGGCTCGGTCGGCTGATCCTGCGCCGCGGGTTTCTGCTGGAACTCCACCTCCAGCTCGTCCACGATCACGCCCTCGCTGCGGGGGATCTCGCGGCCCATGGATTCCTCGCGCCCGGTCTCGGAGTGCGCCCCGCAACCATACTGCAGGTGGACCACGCGCCCATCGGCCGGGGACCACTCATTGGTGCACACGCCGAACTGTCCGCGCAGCGACCCGGCGAGCTGGGTGAAGAATCCGCAGCTGGTGCAGTGCGCGGGGACGGTGCCCTTGCGGCCGCGACGTGAGGTGGGCCGGGGGCCGAAGTCGCCCTCGAGCCAGCGTTCGGCGGCGTCGCCGCGCCCCTCCGGGGATAGCACGCGCACGCGCCCCAGGCCCAGCTCCCACTGAGCTACGCGATCCTCGTCCTCTTCGCCGGTGGACTCATAGCCGTGCTCGAGCCGCGGGTCATATTCGCGGTAGGGCAGGAGGTCATCGACCCCCACATCATCGGGGCGCAGACGCTCCGACCAGGGCTCCCACTCGGGGGCGAGGATCGCGTCCTCGCCCGGCAGCAGCGCGGTCTCCGCCACCGTCGCGACCTTCGCGCGGGGCGCGCGGGCCAGCACCACCACCCACGACCAGCCGCGATACCCGGGCATGGTGCATTCGAAGACGTGCGTGACCAGCCGGTCAGCGCTCGCCTCGGCGCGCAGATGCTCACCAACCTGGCCGGGCTCGGTGACCTCCGCGAGCGCCTCGCGGGCCAGCTCCACGGCCTCCGCGGCGATCTGGTCGAGCTTGGGCCGGGCGGTGCGGCGGCGCGTGGTGGTGGACGGTGACGTCATGTCTCAGGCCTCGAAGTTGTCCGCGACGGCGCGCAGCACGGTGGCGATCTTCTGGGAGTGCCCGCGGTCGGGGTAGCGGCCCTTGCGCAGCCCGTTGGAGGCGTCATCCAGCAGACGGATGAGGTCCTCGACCATGCCGGCCATGTCCTCGGGCTTGGCGCGGCGGGCACGGGAGATCGAGGGCACCGGGTCCACCAGCTGCAGGGACAGCACCTGGGGGCCGCGCCGACCGTCGACCATGTCGAAGTCCACGCGCGTGCCCGGACGCAGCGTGGTCACCCCGTCGGGGAGGTTCGTGGCGTGCACGTAGACGCTCTGGCCGTCCTCCTCGTCGAGGATGAAGCCGAAGCCCTTCTCGGCGTCGTAGAACTTCACCTTGCCGCGTGGCACCTGGATCCCATTCCTTTATCTGCTGCGGGGCCGGGGGCTCCCGGCATCGGGTGAGTCTATCGTGCGGTCCCCACGCCGCGGCGGGCCCTCGGAGGGGAGGTGATGGGCACCACCGCGCGCCCTCCGTCGATCCTGCTCAGCGGCGTCGACGACCGGGTGGGATGTCCCGCAGCGGCACGTTCCCGCCGACCACCTCGAGCCCCACCCCGGCGAGCACCTGCTCGAGGATCATCGCGGTGAAACCCCAGATGAACGCATCGCCGGGCAGGTCGAACACCGGCCCCACGTCCCGGCCGTCCAGTCGCCCGCGCGCATGCCGCGCCGGGTCGGTCAGGGACGCCCCGCCCACCAGCGGCGCCCACACCAGGCGTTCCACCTCGACCGGGTCATGCGGGCCGAGCGTCGGGATCTGCGGGGACCAGCTGAGCACGGGCGTGACCTCCTGCGCACGCCACGGCATGGGGATCGGCGCGAAGGCCCCCAGCACCTTGGCGTCCGATGGGTCGAGCCCCGTCTCCTCCTGCGCTTCCCGCAACGCCGTGTGCACCACGTCGTGATCGTCCGGCTCGACGCCACCGCCGGGCAGGGCGAACTGGCCCGGCTGGGAGCGCAGCTGATGCCCGCGCTCCTCGAGCAGCAGATGCGCGTGCGCTGCGGACTCTCCCGCGAGGTGGATCAGCACGGCGCTGCGCCGCACGTCGCGCGCGGGTGGCAGCTGCTCTCGCGTGCCTGCCCGATCCAGCAGTACCTCCCCGCGGGCGGCCCGGGTGGCCAGGGGGTGCAGGTAAGCGGGCACCGTATCGGGGCCGACGGGGGGCTGCGCCCGCCTCACGCCTGCTCCCCCGCGCTCGGGCAGAGATCCGCGAGCACGCAGGTGCCGCAGCGCGGCGCGCGGGCTGCGCACACGCGACGCCCGTGCAGGATCAGCCGCAGCCCCAGCACCGTGAGGTTCTCGGCGTCGGCGCCGGTGCCCCGGGCCTGCAGGCGCTGCGTGACGTCCTGCTCCACGTGCCGCGGATCGGTGCGTTCGCTCCAGCCCAGGCGCCGGGCGAGGCGGCCGACGTGGGTGTCCACCGCGAGCAGCGAGTGGCCGAACCAGGCGCCGCGCACCACATGGGCGGTCTTGCGGCCCACCCCGGGCAGGGCTTCGAGGGCCGTCTGGTCATCGGGCACCTGCCCGTCGTGCGCGGTCAGGAGACCGCGGGCGAGGCCGATCACGCGCCGGGCCCGCGTAGGTCCCATCCCGAGCGGCCGCAGCACCGCAGCGACGTCGCCCTCCTCGGCACCGGCGAGTGCGGCGGGGCCCGGCCAGCGGGAGAACAGCTCGGGGGTCACCTGGTTGACGCGCACATCGGTGGTCTGGGCGGACAGGACCGTCGCGACCAGGAGTTCGAAGGCATCGTGATGGTCCAGCTCGGTGCGGGCGTCCGGATGCTCCGCGGCGAGGCGGCGCGCCACCTCCGCAGGATCGGCGGCGGCACCGGCGCGGCGCGCGGGCTCACGGGCGGCGGTCTCGGACATGCCGATGCTCCTTCCGGGCGGGCAGTCGCGGGTGATCGGGGCCCAGGCGCGGTAGGGTGCTTCCATCATGTGATCGTCACCACCGGGTGCGGTGGTCCCGGTCACAGCCGCACCGCACACGGCCCCGCGCATCGGGGCCCCGCATCCAGGAGGTTCCGTGGACGAGAACATCGTACGGTCGTCGCCCCTGTTCGCCGCGCTCGACGAGGACGGCAAGCAGGCCGTGCTGGCGTCGATGAAGCAGGAGGACTACCACCGCAGCGCGGTGATCTTCCGGGAGGGTGATCCGGGGGATCGGCTGTTCATCATCGGCTCGGGCAAGGTGAAGGTGGGCCATGCCTCCGGGGATGGGCGCGAGAATCTGCTGGCGGTCCTGGGCCCCGGCGAGACCCTCGGCGAGCTGTCCCTGTTCGATCCGGCCCCGCGCAATGCGACCGCCACCGTGGTGGCCGAGTCGACCCTGTACTCGCTGAGCCAGCAGGATCTGTACCGGGTCCTGGCCCAGCGCCCCGAGGTGGCCCGTCACCTGCTGGCCTCGCTCGCCCGGCGTCTGCGCAAGACCAACGAGTCCCTCGCGGATCTGGTGTTCGCCGACGTCCCCGGCCGCGTGGCCAAGAACGTGCTGGACCTGGCACAGCGCTTCGGCCGCCAGACCGATGACGGCGTGATGGTGGCTCACGGCCTCACCCAGGAGGAGCTGGCCCAGCTGGTGGGCGCCTCCCGCGAGACCGTGAACAAGGCTCTGGCGGACTTCGCCTCGCGCGGCTGGATCCGCCTGGAGGCCCGCGCCGTGCTGATCCTGGACGTGGAGCGTCTGCGCCGCCGCGCACGCTGACCCTGCCCGATCAGAACGCCCCCGCCGAGCTGTCTCGACGGGGGCGTTTCGTTGCCTAGGGTTCAGGAGCGGCCGACGGGTGCTCAGCCACCCTCGGTCAGGTGCGCGAGGATCGCCCGCAGCGTGTGGCGGGCGGGCTCATGCAGCTCCTCGGCGAGGTCCGGCCCGTAGACGACGCGCAGCAGACGGTCCAGGGTCAGCACGCCGGCGGAACGGGCCCGGCGCACCTGGTCGATCCGCTCGCGGCGGTGGGCGATCTGCTGTTCGAGCACCTCGACCACCTCGTGCGGGCCCTCGATCGCGGGCCCGTGGCCGGGGTGGATCGAACCGATGCGCCCGTCGATCGTCATGGCGCGCAGGATCGCGAGGCTCTGCAGATGCTCCGCGACCGAGCCCCCGTGCTCAGGGATCAGCACGGTGGAGGAGCCGCCGAGCAAGGTGTCGCCGCTGAGCAGGCGCCCGCCGTCGAGCAGCACGCACACGGAGTCAGCGGTGTGCCCGGGGGTGTGGATGATGTGGCCGACGGCGCCGTGCGCGCCGATCAGCTGGGAGGGCAGCGGATCGGATCCCGCGACCCGCTGCTGATCGGCGGCCCATAGCGGCACCGTGTGGCCGCTGCGTGCTCCGAGTCGGCGGGCGAGCGCCGCCGCTCCGGCGGCGTGGTCCTCGTGATGGTGGGTGACCAGAACCCCACGGGGATGGGTGCCCTCGCAGCACAGCAGCAGCTCGGCCAGGTGCTCGGGGTCCCGGGGGCCGGGGTCCACCACCCAGGAGTCGTCATCGTCGCGGACGACATAGGAGACGGTCCCCGTGAGCGTCATCGGCCCGGGGTTGTCGGCCCGGACCGCGATCAGCTCGACCGGCGGGGCCTCGGGGTCCCGCAGCGGCTCCTCCGGCACGGCGCTCAGGGGGTCAGCGGGGTGTGCAGCTCGACCAGGAGGTCCACCTCTACGGGCGAGTCCAGCGGCAGCACCGCGACACCCACGGCGGAGCGAGCATGCTGCCCGGCAGAACCGAACAGGCTGCCCAGCAGTTCGCTGGCGCCGTTGATGACACCGGGCTGGGCGGTGAAATCCGGGGCGGAGGCCACATAGCCCGTCAGCTTGACGACCTTGGCGATGCGGTCCAGGTCTCCGATCAGTGCCTCGATCGCCGCCAGGGCGTTGAGGCAGCACGTGGCGGCCAGCTGCTTCGCCTGCTCCTCGGTCACCTCGGCGCCGACCTTGCCGCGCTGCGGCAGCTCGCCGTCCACGAAGGGCAGCTGCCCGGAGGTGTGGACGTGGGAGCCGCTGAGCACGGCCGGAACATAGGACGCCACGGGCGCGGCGACGGTGGGCAGGCTCAGCCCGAGCTCGGTCAGTCGCGCGCGGGTGCGCGGGCTGGCGGAATGCTGGGGCGCGGGAGTGGTCTCGGTGCTCTGCTCGCTCATCGTTCAGGCCTCGCTGCGGGGACGCTTGAGGTAGGCGACCAGGTTCTCCGGGTTCGGGCCCGGCACCACCTGGACAAGCTCCCAGCCCTCATCGCCGTAGTTGTCGAGGATCTGCTTGGTCGCGTGGATCAGCAGGGGGACGGTCAGATACTCCCAACGGGTCACAGTGCTCATGACAGGAGCCTACCGCCGCGCGGAGGGGACATCATGCGCCGGATCGCGCCCCGGCGCCGACCACCTGACGGGAGGCCTCCGTGAGCGCCGCCCGCCAGTCGGTGACGTCGGGGTTGCGGCGCAGCAGCCGACGACGTTCACGCTCGGTCATGCCGCCCCACACGCCGTAGTCCACCCGGTTGTCCAGGGCGTCGGCCAAGCACTCAGTGCGCACGGGGCAGCTGGTGCAGGCGGCTTTGACGGCGTTCTGCTCGGTCCCCTGGACGAAGAAGTGGTCTGGATCCATCGAGACGCACGCCCCTCGCGTGGCCCAGCTGGAGTCGGCATCGATGGAGGTTCCCACGATGGTCATCTGGTCCCTTTCCCCTTACGGCGGGTCGACGGTGACCCGCGGCATCGCTGTCCACTGTAAAGAGAGCACTGCCACAGTGCAAAACGCCGCGGATCTCCCCACATCGGGAGCCTCGACGTGCTAACGGATTCAATGCGCCGACAGCCTCCGCCAGCACCGCACGACGCTGCCGCATGGCGACGGACAGCACTGCGTGGCCATGGAAAGCATGACCAGCGTTGCTATCTGGTGAAGATTCCGCGGGGGCGTGGCACGCCTCATGGCCGCTGGCAGGACTGCTGCGTACATTGATCCCATGGCTTCCTCGAACCTCGGGCCCGGCACCGGCTCCGCGACCGGTGCACGCTCACTGCCCGTCGCGCTGGCACAGACGCTCTACCTGCTGCTGGGCATGCTCGCGGTGTCCGCGCTGGCCGGTGTGCTGCTGGCGGCGTTCTTCCTGCCGGCGGTCTCGGCCACCTCGGCGGTGGCCAAGGACGGCGTGGACCTGTTCGAGGCCTACCCCAGCGAGCTCGAGGTGGAGCCGCTGAACGAGGCCAGCCGGATCGAAGCGGCCGATGGGTCGCTGCTGGCGACGTTCTACACCGAGAACCGCATCATGGTGCCGCTGGAGGAGATCTCGCCGCACATGCAGCACGCGGTGATCGCCGTCGAGGACCGCCGCTTCTATGAGCACGGCGGGGTGGACCCCAAGGGCATGGCCCGCGCCTTCGCGTCCAATGCGGCCGGTGGCGCCACCCAGGGCGGCTCCACCCTCACCCAGCAGTACGTGAAGAACGCGCTGCTGATGGATGCGGTCCAGCGCGGGGACCAGGATGCGCAGCTGGCGGCGACCGAGCAGACCTATGGGCGCAAGCTGCGCGAGGCCAAGCTCGCGATCTCCCTGGAGAAGAAATGGTCCAAGGACGAGATCCTCAACGCCTACCTCAACGTCGCCCAGTTCGGGCCCTCGCAGTACGGGGTGGAGACCGGTGCGCGCCATTACTTCTCCAAGAGCGCCAAGGATCTGAACCCCGGTGAGGCCGCGCTACTGGCGGGCATCACCAACGGCCCCAACCAGTACGACCCGGTGAACCACCCCGAGGCCGGCAAGAAGCGCCGCAACGAGGTGCTCTCCGACATGCTCCGCGAGGGCTACATCACCGAGGAGGAGCACGAGAAGTACACCTCCCAGAACGTGAAGGACATGCTGAAGGTCCAGAACGTCCGCGCAGGCTGCGCGGACGCGGGCACCAGCGGCTTCTTCTGCGACTACGTCACGCGCTCCCTGCTGAACGACCCGGCGTTCGCTCCCACCTATGAGGAGCGGCGCAAGCTGCTGTACGGCGGTGGCCTGACCATCCGCACCACGCTGGATCCGGCGATCCAGAAGCAGGCGGTGGACATCCTGCAGCGCAAGCTGCCGGGCGACTCGCCCAGCGGCTTCGGCCATTCGATTGTCACCGTCGAGCCCGGCAGCGGCAAGATCCTCACGATGGCGCAGAACCGGACGTTCAACCCGCACCAGGACATCAAGCCCGGTGAGACTGCGATCAACTACAACGTGCCGCAGGAGCTCGGCGGCTCCAGCGGCTTCCCGGTGGGCTCGACCTTCAAGCCCTTCGTGCTACAGGCCTGGCTGGAGAGCGGTCGCAGCATCGCTGACACGGTGAGCACCCGCCGCGAGAAGATGCCGAACTTCCCCGCTCGCTGCCTACCCAGCGGGGCGTGGCGGGAGAGCCCCGGGTACGACCCCGACAACGCCGTCTCGGTGACGCTGCAACCCCAGATGTCCGTCCTGGACTCCACGAAGTTCTCGATCAACACCTCCTACGCGAACATGGCCCGTCAGCTGGATCTGTGCGATATCGCGGAGACGGCCCGGAACATCGGTGTGGTCCCGGCGACGTTCAACCCCTATGACCCCGCCACGTGGGAGATGTCCATCGAGGACGTCTACAAGACCGAGCTGGCGCCCTCCGTGGTGGTGCTCGGCGAGCTGCGGATCTCCGCGCTGGACATGGCCGCGGCCTACGCGACCTACGCGGCGGAGGGCACCTACTGCCGCCCCCAGGCGATCACTGAAGTGATGGACCGTGACGGGGAGCCGATGGAGATCACCGGGGCGCAGTGCCACCAGGCGGTCGATAAGAAGGTCGCCGACACCATGGCCTACGTGTTGCAGCAGGACCTGGAGGATCCGCGGGCCACAGGCAAGGGCCGCGTCATCGAAGGCCATGCGGCCGGCGGCAAGACTGGTACCTCCGGGTCCCAGTTCCACACCTGGTACGTGGGCTTCACCCGGCAGATGTCCACCGCCGTGTGGTTCGGGCATCCGCAGAGCAACATCCGCCCCGGGGGCTTCCCTGTGGATGGTCAGGTGCTCCAGAGCGGCCAGGTGTGGGGCAACACCGTCTCCCTGCCCACCTGGCAGGAATACATGACGAACGTGCATCGCGACCTCCCGGCCAAGCCGTTCCCGTCCGCTCCCGCAGCCACGGACAACGCAGCGGGCGAGGCCGCGCAGCCGGGCGTCGTCCCGCAGGTGGCGGGCATGCGGATCCAGGAGGCCACCGCGGCGACGGAAGCCGCGGGGCTGCGCCCCGAGGTGCGGCAGGAGGCCAGCGACACCGTGAGCGACGGCTTCGTGATCCGCACCGAACCCGCTGCGGGCACGCGCCTGTCCGACGGCGAGACGGTCGTGATCATCCAGTCCTCCGGGCAGGGCTGATATGCGCCGCCACCCCGCCGTCGGAGCCGGTGCTGCGCTCGGCGCGCTGGGCCTGACCGCCGCCGCGGCGGCGCATGTCTGGGCGCGCCACGTGGAGATCCACCGTTTCACCCTGCGTGAGGCAGAGCTGCGGATCCTGCCGCCCGGCGCCCGCCCGCTGCGACTGCTCCACATCAGCGATATCCATCTGCTGCCCGATCAGCGCCGCAAGCTGGATTTCCTCACCCACCTGTCCACGCTGCAGCCGGATCTGGTGATCGACACCGGGGACAACATCGCCTCCGCCGCCGCGGTGCCGGTCCTCGCCGAGGCGCTCGCGCCGCTGCTGCGTCGGCCCGGGGCCTTCGTCATGGGCTCGAATGACATGTTCTCCCCGATGCCGAAGAACCCGGCGCGCTACCTGTTGCGCGATCCGCGCCCGAAGGGCTTCACCGAGCGCACCGAGCCGGATCTGCCCACCGATCAGCTCGCCGCGCGCCTGACTGAGCATGGATGGAAGGACCTGACCAATACCCGTGCGCGCCTGGTGCTGGATGAGCTCGAGGTGACCCTGGTGGGGGTGGATGATCCGCACCTGGAGCGCGATGAGATGCCCGCGCCGAAGACGGGCCCGGGGCCCGAGGACGCTGCGGCGTCCGCGCGCGAGCCCAGGGCCGTGCTGCACCTGGGCGTGGCGCACGCGCCGTACCGCCGGGTGCTGGATGCCTTCGTGGCCGATGGCGCGGATCTGATGCTGGCCGGGCACACCCATGGCGGACAGCTGCGCCTGCCCGGCATCGGGGCGATCGTCACCAACTGCGATCTGCCCCGGGCGCAGGCCCGCGGGCTGACGCGCTGGCGGGGCGTCCCCCTGCACGTGAGCGCCGGGATGGGGGCGAGCCCGTACTCGAACTATCGCCTGATGACACCACCGGAGGCGACGTTGCTCACGTTGCGCCCCTCGGCCCCGTGATCGGGTCGGTGCCGCCCCGGGGATCCTGCTAGGATCGCTCCTCGGTGAGCCGTTCAGGTTCCCCACCCGGGGTGTGGCGCAGCTTGGTAGCGCGTGCCGTTCGGGACGGTAAGGTCGCAGGTTCAAATCCTGTCACCCCGACCATCGAGGGCCTCGATCTGCAACAGCAGATCGGGGCCCTTCGTCATCTGCGGACTCCTCAGCGGCGCCTTATGGCCCCCGAAATAACATCGATGTAACTACCATGCCGTCATTCATATGTCGATGATGACGCGCCGCGAAATGACCTCTAGGAGTAAAACTTCGGTCAAATCGTGGCCCGTGGACGGCAAATGCCCCTAGGGGCCCTTCGGGATACCCCCCTACAGTGAGTCGCGGTGCCCCAGCTCCATCGGGGTATCCGCCGAGTCGCCGCCTTCCCCGTCACCGCCTCGGTCGCTTCCTCCACTTCCCTGGGTGACGGGCGCAGGAGCACGGATGCGCGCGTCGCGTCTTTCCACAGCGAGGCGCCGGAGAAAGCGACACCGAGCATCATGTTCCGCACTGCACCACGGGGTACACACCGCGCGCCCGGCCCAGCTGTCATCGACTACCGAGGGCTCGCCGCCCCCGCCGCCCGAGGGATGGGAGGCGTCGCCGTGATCGGTGCCGTCGCCACCACCGGCGCGGTGGTCGGCTCCCCGTCCGCCCAGGCCCAGGCTCCGGTTGCCACGACCATCGGCAGCCGTTCCGCCGCTCCGGCCTCCCCCACTGCCGCCGCCCCCTCTCAGTTCGTGTCCCTCAAGCTGCGCTACGGCTCCCGTGGCGCCGCCGTGACCTACCTGCAGAAGCAGCTCAACAGCGCCGGCGCGAACATCGCGGTGGACGGCGTGTTCGGCAGCGCCACCCTCCGGGCCGTGCGCTCCCACCAGAGCAGCGCCCGCATCGGCGTGGACGGCGTGGTGGGTCCGCGGACCTGGAACGCGCTGACCGGATCGTCCGCTCCGAGCACCCGCTCCTCGAGCTCCTCCACGCAGCCGAAGCTGCGCCCGGGCAGCCGCGGGCAGGCCGTGCGCACCCTGCAGAGCAAGCTCAACCAGCGCGGCGCCAGCATCGCCGTGGACGGCGTGTTCGGCCGCGCCACCGAGTCTGCAGTCCGCTCCCTGCAGTCCGCCGCCGGCATCGGCGTGGACGCCGTTGTGGGTCCCAAGACGTGGCGGGCGCTCGATGGCAACGCCCGCATCGGCGGCGGGTCCACCTCGACCCCCCGCACCCCGAGCACGTCCGGGCAGCCCAAGCTGCGCCCGGGCAGCCGCGGGGATGCCGTGCGCACCCTGCAGAGCAAGCTCAACCAGCGCGGCGCCAGCATCGCCGTGGACGGCGTATTCGGCCGCGGCACCGCGTCCGCGGTCCGCTCCCTGCAGTCCGCCGCCGGCATCGGCGTGGACGCCGTCGTGGGCCCCGAGACCTGGCGCGCTCTGGACAGCAACACTCGCATCGGCAGCGGCTCCAGCCGGTCGGGCTCCCGCCCGTCCTCGCCGTCGTCCTTCGACGGTCAGGCGATCGTCGCGGCGGCGCGCAACCTCATCGGCTCCCGCTACACCTGGGGTGGCACGACCCCCGGCGGCGGTATGGACTGCTCCGGGATGGTGTACCGCGCGTACAACGACGCCGGTTTCTCCATTCCCCGCCGGAATGCCAAGGGCTACGCCTTCAACGGCCGGGTGATCCCCAAGTCCGAGGCGCAGGCCGGAGACCTCGTGGTCTTCTCCGGCAACGACTACGGGCATATCGGGATCTATGTCAGCGGCAACACCTTCATCGACTCGGCCCCGCTGATGAACGGCGTGTCCGAGCGTCAGATCTGGAACGAGCCGCACTTCTTCGTCACCTACCGCTGAGTTTCGCCTCCGGCCCGCCTGCGCGGCTGATACACCGGAGACACCACAGACCACGGCGACCTGCTCGACGCTGACGCGTCACCGGGAAGGAGCAGGACGACGTGGAGGGCCCGGTCGGTATCGCCGACCGGGCCCTCGTCCATCCCCGGGACGGCACGTCCGGCCCTGAGTGGCGTGGCAGACTGGAGACATCCGTCCGATCTCAGTTCCCAGGAGAGACTGATGCCTGATCCGATCGCCCTCGTTCCCCTCCCCCGCTCCGTCGTCTGGTCCGAGGGCGTCTGGGAGACCTCCGACCCCTGGGCGGAGCTGTCGGTGGGTGTGAACGAGGATCTAGCGCCGGCGGAGTACAGCCTGTCGATCTCCCCACGGGGTGCTGCGCTGAGCGCGGGCAGCGAGGCGGCGCTGGCCGATGGCCGCAACACCTTCGCGCAGATCGTCGCGGACGCCCATGGCTCGATCCCCTGCGTGACCATCTCGGACCAGCCGAAGTACGCCTGGCGCGGCATGCACCTGGATGTCTCGCGCCACTTCATGGCGATCCCCGAGATCGAGAAGATGATCGACGCGATGGCGCTGCACCGCCTGAACGTCCTGCACCTGCATCTGACCGATGACCAGGGCTGGCGGGTCGAGATCAAGGGCTACCCGCGGCTGACCGAGGTCGGCGGCTGGCGCGAGCAGACCCTCGTCGGCCATATGAGCGAGGACGAGGACAGCTGGGAGTTCGACGGGGTGCGCCACGGCGGCTCCTACACCCAGCAGGAGCTGAAGGACCTCGTGGAGTACGCCCGCCGCCGCGGCGTGATGATCGTGCCGGAGGTGGATCTGCCGGGCCATATGCAGGCCGCGATCGCCGCCTACCCGGAGCTGGGGAACGTCCCGGAGCGTCAGGTGGGGGTGCGCGAGGTCTGGGGCATCTCCGATCACGTGCTCGGGGTCTCTGATCAGGTCTTCGACTTCCTGCGGGATGTGCTCACGCAGGTCAGCGAGATCTTTCCCGCCCCGTACTTCCATATCGGCGGCGATGAGTGCCCGCGCGTGGAGTGGGAGCGGTCCAGCGAGGCCCGTGCCCGCATGAACGAGTGGGGCATGACCCGAGTCTCCGAGATCCAGGGGCGCTTCACCCAGTTCGCCACCGATGTGCTGCGCGAGCAGGGCAAGAAGGTCATCGCCTGGGACGAGGTGCTGGACTCCCCGCTGCCGGACGGCATCGTCATCATGAACTGGCGTCACGGCAACGGCCTGAAGACCTCCACCGAGCGCGGTTTCCAGACCATCATCGCCAACAATGAGCACCTGTACCTGGACCACTACCAGGCGGATCCGGAGGGTGAACCGCTGGCGATCGGCGGGCTGACCACGCTCAAGGACATCTACACCACGGACTTCGCGCCCCAGCCGCTGAGCGATGATGAGCAGAAGCTCGTGCTGGGCCTGCAGGGTCAGCTGTGGAGCGAATACCTGCCCACGGCGGAGGATGTCCAGTACATGGCGTTCCCGCGCATGTGTGCGGTGGCGGAGCGAGCCTGGGGCTCCCCGCAGCAGAGCTACGAGGAGTTCCTCGAGCGGCTGCGTGCCCACCTGCCGCGCCTGGACGCCTTCGGCATCCGGTACCGCCCGCTGGACTGAGATGAGCTCCTCGCATCGGGACGCCCACCCCTATGGGCGATCCGCCGACGATGTTCGGCGTCGTGACCAGCGTCTGCGCCGCACTCGGCGGCTGCGGGTGACGCAGCTGGTGGTGTTCTCCGCGCTCGCGATCGCCCTGGTGCTCGTGGGGGTCTACGCCTTCGGCGAGTTCCGCCGCCCCTCCGAAGACCCGGGCGAGATCGCGGTGGGCGCCTCCCCCACCGCTGAGGATTCTGCGCTGGTCTGCCCCCAGGAGGGTGACACTCCGGCGGACCCTGCTGACGTGACGGTGCGAGTCCTCAACGGCACGAGCCGCTCCGGACTCGCCGGCTCGGTCACCGAGGAGCTCGGCGAGCGCGGCTTCACGACCGATAAGCCCGGGAACACCGGCAGCGCCTCCGGGGCGGTGACCATCGTGCACGGCCCCGAGGGATACCTCGCGGCAGCGGCGGTGGCCGCCCAGTTCCGGGCCGGTGATGTGACCCCGGAGCTCAAGCTTGACGAGAAGGCCGAGGGCGCGACGGTGGAGGTCCTGCTGGGAGATGGCTACCGGGAGCTGGCCGCGGCGAAGAAGGCCGCTGCCGCGCTCAAGGAGCCGGTCGCGATCCCCGAGGGCTGCTGAGCCCGGCTCGATCCCCCGCGTCGGCGCAGTCCCCGTCTCGGCTCAGTCTTCCCAGTCACGGCGGTCGGTCTCCATCCGCACGCCGATCGCCAGCGACACCGCCCCGCCGAACACCAGCAGCATGACGATGGTGCCGAACAGGCGGGCGGTGCCCGGGGCGGAGGGCAGCAGGCCCACCAGCAGACTGTTGATGCCGGAGACCTCCGAACCGGAGCTCTCGCTGCCCAGCAGCTCGGGATCAACATCCACCACCAGCGAGGCGCTCACCGGGATCTCCGCGCTGTCCCGCACCAGATAGGTGATGGGGGTGGTGCGCCCGGTGAACCCCTCGACCGGTTCGAAGGTCACCGCACCGTTCGGCGACACCGTGAACGCCCCTTCACCGGGGATGACCAGGCGCTGCCCGGCACCGTCGTCGAGCTCGGCGATGTTGGTGGCTGCGAGCGAGGCGATCTGCACGGTCTCCGGCTGCAGCGGCTGCGCGCTCGAGCCCGCGGTGTCGTTGCTGAGCACATCCACGGTGACCGGCGACCCGGGCGCAGTTCGACCCTCGTCATCGCGCAGCGTCGCGACCACATCGGTGAAGATCACCTGTGCTTCGGCGCGCACGGGGTTCGCGGCATATACGCCGCTGGCCAGGATCCCCACCCGATGCGTGGGCCCGACGACCCCGGGCTCGGGGATCATCCGCAGCGCCCGGCCCTCGATGTCGATCTGCCAGGTGCCCTCCCCGTCGATGTGCAGCTCCCGGCCGCCCTCGGCGATCACGGCGCCATCGGGGAGGGTTTCCCGGTCGAAGTGGAAGGAGTCGGTGCGCACATCACGCACTCCCGAGGAGAGGTCGAAGGTGACCTCCTCGCCGGGTGCAGCGGCCTGGGTGCGGTCCATGAGCACGGGGTAGGCGGTGCTCAGCAGGGCGATGGCGGAGCTGTTGCCCTCCTCGTCGGCGCCGACGATCCCCATCGGCGCGGTGACGCGCGCGTTCTCGTCCAGGGGGGTGAAGCGGACGGTGGCCTCCTTGCGGTCCAGCTCCCAGGTGCCCTCCGCGTCGACCTGTACGCGGGTGCCGTCCTCGTTCATCTGCGTGACGGTCGGGCCACCGAGAGGCTGCAGGCGCAGCGTGCTGGGGTCCACGTGCTGCTGCGCCTGGCCGACGACGAACAGGATGTCCTCTCCGAAGGGGGCGGACCAGTGCAGATCGGAGATGATCGGGACGGTGAGGGTGACGCGGCCGGCGGCACGCGGGATCCCGTCGGCGTCCTCCACGATGTAGCGGATGGGGTCCGGCTGGCGACCCGGCCCGGGGGTGAAGGGGGTGTGGTTGATCGTCGTGCCGTCCTCGGAGAGCTGCCAGATGCCCTGGTCGGGGACGGTCGCGCGGCTGCCGTCGGACTGCACGGTGGAACCGGCCGGCAGGCCCTCGAGCTCAAGCCGCACCGCTCCGCCCGGCGGCACGTCGACCTCCAGGTCGATCGCGGTCGGGGCGTCCGCGGCGCCGCGCGAGGCGACCTCGGTCAGCTCCAGCAGCTCGGGGGTGAGGGTGCCCGGCAGGGAGCGGCTGCCGTGGACCGAGCCGATGGTCAGGGCGATCGGGGTGCTGGGGTTCGTGCCGTCCTGTTCCGGGGTGAAGATCAGCTCATGGCCCTGCACGCTCCAGGTGCCCTCCCCGCCGATGGCCAGGGTGGTGGCGTCATCGCCGAGCGTCATGAGCTCCCGGGTGGGGGCGTCGAGCTCAGCGGGGATGGTCAGCTGGGCGGTCTCCGCATCGAGGTCCTCCGCCGCGTCGTCAGTGACCAGGGACAGCAGGGGGATGCGGGTGACTGCGCCGGGGGTCATGGCCACGGTCTCCGCCGCGAGCGGCAGCTCGAACGGCCCATCCTCGCCCAGGGCGGAGGCAGGCAGGGCGGTGACCGCCGCGAGCATCAGCACCGCCAGCGCCGCGGCGACCCGGTGCATGCGGTCCACAACGCGCACGCGGGCGATGGAACGCACGCGCGCGAGGGGTCGCGGAGTCTGCTCAGGCACCCGGTCAGCCTAGCCGCCGCGCCGGAACCCGGCGGGGTCCGTACAGTGGGGCGCATGGACGCCACTGCTCCCGCCTCCACCCCGCCGAGCCCGCCGCCGGCCACCGATCTGGATGTCTCGGCGCTGCCGGACTTCGCCGACGTGCTGGATCTGCTGACCGATCACCTCGCAGCGTGGATGCCGCTGCAGCGCTGGTACGCCCACAAGGGGGCCGGTGCGCCGACGGTCCTGGTGGCGGGCTGGGCGCCGCTGCGGGTGGCCCCTGATCACGTGGTGATCGAGCTGGTGGTCGAGGTGCAGCTGGAGGGCGGGTCCAGCGCGCTCTACCAGGTGCCGCTCGTGCTGCGGCATCCCGATGCACCGGCCCCGCCGCGGGAGGACGGCTCCGAGGTGGGAGTCATCGCCGTGCCCGGGGGTCCGCTGCGCGCCGATGATGCCTGCCGGGACACGGACGGCCGCGCAGCGCTGGTGGCGCCGCTGGTCGGCGGCGAGGGGGCGCTGGGGCCGGGTCTGTCGCTGGCCGTACATCGCACGGACCCGTCGGCCCCGCTGCCGCTCGGACGGCGCATGCGCTCGCGTCTGCTGGCCGGAGAGCAGTCCAACTCCTCGATGATCGTGGAGACCGACGGGGCATCGCCGCTGATCGTCAAGCTGTTCCGGGTGCTGCAGGATGGGGAGAATCCCGATGTGCTGCTGCAGGGGGCCCTCAGTGCGGTGGGCAGCACGCGGGTGCCCGCGATGTTGGGCTCGGCGACACTGCGCCACGGGCAGCTGCGCACCCATGCGCTGTTCGCCCAGGAGTTCCTGCCGGGGGTGGAGGATGCCTGGCGGGTGGCGCTGCAGCTGGCCCGGACGGGCGAGGACTTCACCGGCCCGGCCCGAGAGCTGGGGCGCACGGTCGCCGAGGTGCATCACGATCTGGCCCACGTGCTGGGCACGGCGGAGTCGGGGGCCGAGGATGTCAGCGACATGCTCGCCCAGATGCGTGAGCGCCTCGAGACGGTGGCCGCGGAGGTGCCGCAGGTCGCGGAGCATCGCGCGGCGCTCGAGGCCCTGCTGCAGGATGCGGCGGAAGCGAGCTGGCCGTCGATGCAGCGCATCCACGGTGATCTGCACCTGGGGCAGGTGCTGCAGGTGCCGGGCCGCGGCTGGGTGCTGCTGGACTTCGAGGGTGAGCCGCTGCGGCCCCTCACCCAGCGGAACCTGCCCGATACGCCGCTGCGGGACGTCGCCGGCATGCTGCGCAGCCTGGACTATGTGGCCGGGGCGGTCGCGCTCGACCACGGCACGGATGCCACAGCGTGGGCGCAGGCCGCCCGCGAGGCGTTCCTCGAGGGCTATGTGACCGGTGCCGACCCCGCGGCCCGGCAGGAGCAGACCTCGCTGCTGGTGCTGCTGGCGGCGCTCGAGGCGGACAAGGCGGTGTACGAGGCGCTGTACGAGTCACGGAACCGGCCGGACTGGCTGCCGATCCCGCTGGGGGCGCTCGAGCGGATCAGCGCACGAGCCGCGGAGGCGGGGTCAGCGGACTGATCGCGCTGACGGGGCTGGTGGTCGTCGGCACCGCGAGGGAGCCGGGCAGGAACGGGGCGCTCACCGCGCGCAGCAGCACCCGCACCCCCACCTGGACCTCCAGCAGGTCCCCGTCGATACTGGTCCAGGTCGCGCCGCGTACCCCGACCGCGTCCTGAGAGGACCGGTGGTCCATGGCGTGGGCGTCGGCGAACCGTGCGACTGCGCCGAGCAGCTCATCGGTCACGTGCTCGCCGGGTTCGGGGTCGCCCTCGGCGGCCAGCAGGGCGCTGACGTGGCAGTGGGTCTGCAGTCCGTGCCAGGAGCCGCCGGAGGGGCGGTCGCGCTCGGGCTGGTGATCGACGAAACGGTGCAGGGCGGGCTGGACGTCTAGCAGCACCTCGGCGACGTCGGCGAGCAGATCGCGGATACGCGCGTGGGTCTCATCCTGCGTGGGGATGGTGTCCTCAGTGCGGCGGGGAAGAGCTGTCACAGCCTGGCTCCTTCCGCCCTCGACCGCGAGGGTCGCACCGTCCTTCGTGACCGTGGGACCAGCACGGTCGGCGACCAGGCTAGCGAGCTCGGTGGATGCTGCCGATGGGGAGAACTCCCCATCGGCCCCACGTCCCGGTGAGGCAAGGCCCGACGGTGGGGCCCGCTCACTCGGGGACGGGCACGAACTTCACCGGCGCCACCTGCGAGTAGCGGTCCTGGGCGATCGAGACCACGCCCACGCCGCCGATGAACGGCGCCAGGGCCTGCGGGTTCTTGCCGGGGTTGGCGAGGATGACCTGGAAGCCGAAGTGGCGGAAGGACTCCATGGCGGCGGTGATGAACTTCCCGGCGCCCTTGGAGAAGGCCTCGTCGATGATGATCGGGGCGTATCGCGGGACCTCCTGGCCGGTGCCGGCCAACTGGTAGCGCAGCGCCGCGGCGAGGCAGAAGGTGGTCAGGCGTTCGTTCTGGCCACCCGAGAGCGGGCCACCGGATTCGTGGGCGTGGACCACGGCGCCGGTCTCGTCGACCTCCTCGGCGTGGAAGTGGACGTGGCGGCGCACATCGAGGATGACGCGGGATACCTGGTCCTCGCGGGTACGGGCCGCGCCGATGAGATCCATGAGGTGGCGCAGGGACACGAAGCGCTGCTCGGCCAGCTCCCGGTCGCGGGAGATGTCGTTCAGCGCGGTGTCCGCGACGGCCGCCTCGAGGGCCTGCTTGAACTCGTCCAACGCCGCGAGGTGCACGGGCCGCATGGACAGCTGCAGGTAGCGTCCGGCGTGGAACTCCACCTGGGCGAGCAGGGCGTTGATGCGCTGCAGGCGCTTCTTGATCTCGGCGGGCTCGCGGGCGATCGCGGTGGCGAGCGCCTGCACATCCCCCAGGGTGTTGCCGGTGAAGAACTCGAAGAAGCGGTCCTCAACCTCCGGCAGCTTCTCCTCCTCGATGCGCTGCAGGATCGACAGGTAGTCCCCGGCGGCATCCAGGGTGGGGGTGGTGTCCCCGGCCTGGGCGGGCCAGCGGCGGGAGAACTCCCGCATGGCGGTGCGCATGTCTTCCTCGGCACGGGAGGTCCGACGGGTGAGGTCCATCAGCTCGGCATCCAGCGTGGCGGAGGCGTCCTTGGTGACCTGGTCGATGGTGCCGAGCACGAGGGTGGGGGCGATCGCGGCGAAGCGTTCGGCGAGCTCCTCCTCCACCTCGGGGGCGAGCTCGGAGTCGGCCACGCGCTCGCGGGCTGCGGCCAGGCGCTCCTCGGCACGCTCGGCCTGTTCGCCGAGCTTGCCAGCGGAGCGCACCACCTCCAGCAGCTCTTCGTCGCTCTCGGCGATCGAGCGCTCGACGTCCTCGATCTGGCGGGCCAGCTCGGTCAGCGCTGCGGAGCCGTCCTCGGCGGCGCGCACCATGTCGCGCAGGTTCGCGATGCGCCGCGCCACTGAGGCGGCATCGATGTCATCCCACGTGACGGTGCTAATGCCCTGCAGGGCGTAGAGGCGCTCGCGGCGCCGCTGACGCTCGGTCTCGACGTCCTTGCGGCGGGCCTGGGCCTCGAACAGGGCCTGCTCAGCGCGGGTACGCTCCTGCTCGAACACGGTGCGCTTGGCACGATTGTCGAAGCCCAGCACCCACTGGGAGCGGTCGTTGATGCGGTTGTCGGCGTTCTTCTCGTGCCGGGAGGCGGAGTGCTTGATCTGCCCGGAGCGCAGCACGGCGCGGGTGAGGGAGGTGAACTCCTCGAGGCTCTCCGCGCACGTGTAGTCCATGCGGGAAGCGATCTCGCCGGTCAGCCAGGCGTGGAACTCTCCGTCCTTGACCTCGAGCTTCGCGGCCAGGGAGCGGGGGTCCACGGACTTGGCGGGGCGGCGCAGGTCGGTATTGATGCGGTTGTAGGAGATGCGCCGACGCAGCTTGGTGCGGTCGATGACCTGCGCGACCTGCCGGTACACACGGTCGGGCACGAGGATCGACCGGGCGAGCCCCCGCAGCGCCTGCTCGGCGGCGGCGGTCCACTCCTCCTCCCCGGAGCGGACCTGCAGCAGTTCGGCGGCGAAGGGCAGCTCGGTCGGGGCGATGCCCACTTCGGCGGCGATGTGGTCGCGCAGCGCCACGTCCTCGCTATGGAGGTTGGAGGCACGGCGGGTGAGGGAGGCGAGCTCCTCACGGGTGCGTGCCAGGCGGGCCTCAAGCTCACGCACAGCAGCTTCGGCCTCCCAGCGGGAGGCATCGGAGCCCTTCTCCTCGGTCTCGAGGGTCTCCCGCAGGGCGGCGACTTCCCGTTGGAGGGCCAGGAACATGTCCTCACCGGCGGGGGTGCGCAGCTCCACGGTGGCCAGCTGGGCAGAGAACTCGGTGGCGCGCTCGCGGCGGCGCTCGCGCTCCACCTCCAGGCCCGCGATCTGCTGCTTCCAGTCGTCGATCTCACCGCCGCCGGCGCGGCGGCGCTGCTCCTTGAGCTGGGCGAGGTCCGCGCGGGCCTCGTTGACGTCCTGGGTGAGGCGGCGCTGCTGGGCGCTCAGGCGGTCGCGCTCGAGCTGGAGCCGCTCGGTCTCCTCCCCCAGCAGGCGCACGAGGTGCTGAGCGGCGAATACGTCGATGTCTTCACGGCGGTCCACGAGCTCGCCGCCGCGTTCGCGCATGGCCTTCCAGTCGTCGTGGTCGCGGCGCAATCCGCGCAGCAGGTCGCGCTGCTCCCGGGCGGTGACGAGGGCTTCGTGGACCTCGGAGAGGTTGTGAAAGTTCGCGAGCGCCTGGTCGGCCAGCTCGAAGGTGCGCGGCTGGTCGAGCATGTAGTCGCGCAGCAGGGCGTTGATGTCCCCGAGCTCCTTGGCGGACTGGATCTTGTGCAGCAGCCCGAGGGCCTTCTCGTCGGGGATCCCGAGCACCTGGCAGAACGCGGCCCGGTACTCCCGGAACTGCCGGAAGGTCTCGGTGCCGGGGTGCGCGGCCTCCAGGGCCTTGCCTTCGATCTGGGTGGAGACGAAGGGGCGCAGGTCGGTGACGTCCAGCGGGGTGCGGGAGATGACGTACAGGGAGCGCACATCGGAGTCGGCGGCATGCCCGGCGTGCAGCAGCAGCAGGCGGGACAGCTGCACGGTGCCGCCCTGGCCGTCGCCATAGCGCAGGGTGATGACCGACAGGGTGGTCTTCTCCCGCAGCACCTCCTGGCTGAACTCGCCGGTGGCGGGGTCGTAGTGCATGGCCCAGGCGCCGCGCACGTAGCTCGCGACGGTGCGGCGGTACTTCGAGCGCTGGGGGCCGGCGTCGGAGGCGGCGGCATTGAACTGGAGCGTGCGCGGCGGGGTCAGCAGCGCGCTGATCGCGTCCAGAAGCGTGGACTTGCCGGTGCCGGGACCGCCAGTGAGGAAGAAACCCTTGGTGGAGATGTCCAGGTCATGCGTGCCGTGGAAGGTGCCCCAGTTGGAGATCTGCACATGGGTGAGCCGCCACTGGCCGGGGTGCGGATGATCGGGGTCCGTGACGGCGGGGGCATCGGATCCCTGCTCCGGGGCGGTCATGCCAGGCAGGTCGAGGGTGCTCGCGTCGTTTTCCACCCCGACAGGGTACCGGTGTCACCGTCGACGCATACTGCTTCCAGGGCACGCCCGAGCGCTGACGATGATCACCAGCTCAACGCACGGTGACGCTGAGCTCCACAGGTTCCACCGGCCCCTCGAGTGTCCCCTGTGACTGATCGCAGTCTTTGCTGACCTCTCGGGTTCGCGTGCAGTACAGCACTGTGACCGTTGACGTTCCCGGTTCGAGCCCCGTCACTTCGATGGCGAATTGTTGTACCGGTTCGGTGCCGCCATCGCTGCGGTTGGGCTGTGAACCGATCACTGAGCTACCAATCGCGACGTCGGCTCGCACCACCGAGGGATCCGACGTGTCGAGAACTCCCCAGTGGTCTCCGACACCGACGGAGCCGTCCGGCAACCGCACCTGTACCGTCTCCCCCACAGTGAGCTCGATATCGGAGGTGCCTTCCGGGAGTAGGGTCCCCTCCGCAGGTGTGCCGGTCGGCAGCGCTGGGTCCGGCGTCGGACTGCGCTCATCGGGTGCTGTCGGCGCGCAGCCGACTGTAAGGGTCAGGAAGAGAACGACGCCTGCAGGTACCACAGTGCGCCATGGGCTCCGCCCCAGCGGCCGTTCGTCTCTGTCTACAAACATGTGCCTCCACCCCTCGACGGCTCGCGGCGACCTGCCGTGAACCACACCAACCGGGCTCAGTGTGCCCACCAGGGTGCCCAGCCTCCATGGGGAGCACTCCCCATGGCCTGCCGATTCCCTCCCCCATATGAGGACACCGCGAGGGGTCAGAGGTAAGCCGTCCGGGTCACAGGCACGTCGTACGCATCCGAAAAATCGAGTCGGACGCATTTGCGGCGACCCGAAGAAAAGCTAGCAAGCTCTGCGTTCAATAACTGCAGCAATAAGGGGATCGGGTAAACATATGTGACGTCGGCGATTGAACATGGGCCCGATGGAATCCTGGGGAGATGTACACATCGGCATCATGTCGGCCAACAACTCACCAGGCCGCGAGAATGCTCGACTGCGCGTGATAACGCCCCAGGGCTCGCAGACCGTCCGCGTCGCCCTCGCCGACGGGCACGAGGTTGTGGTCGGCGGCGCGGATCACGACCTGCTCAGCCCAGGAGCCGTCGTGGGTGAAGCCGGGCTGGGTCTGGTCCGGGCAGATCTGGGCGGCGCCCTGGCGGCACCAGCGGCAGCGCCCGCATCCCTCGACGAAGGGGGTGGTCACCCGGTCCCCGACCCGCACCGCCCGGACGCCCTCCCCGAGCGCAGCGACGCGGCCGACCATCTCGTGCCCGGGCACGCGCGGGAGCGTCACCGAGTCGTCATGACCGGCGAAGGCGTGATGGTCCGAGCGGCACAGCCCCGTCGCCTCCACGTCCAGCACCACGCCGCCCGGCGGAGCCGACGGGGCGGAGAGGTCGCGGACCTCAGGACGGAGACCGAACTTCTCGATGACGACGGCGCGCATGGTGACAAGTGTGTCAGGCTCAGGCTGCGCCTTCCTGCTGATCTCCTCCCGCTCGTCCCTCGCAGCACGTCGATCAGGCTCCGCCCACCCGCTGATCTCCTCCCGCTCGTCCCTCGCAGCACGTCGATCAGCCTTCGACACGCCCCTTGCGCCAGTAGCCCATGAAGCTCACCTGCTTGCGGTCCACGCCGAGCTCCTTGACCAGGTGGCGGCGCAGGGTGGTGATCACCCCGGCCTCCCCGGCGAGCCACGCGTAGAAGGGGCCGTGCCCCTCGGTGGTCTCCCACAGGATCGTCTGGTCGATGTCGACCTCCTCGAACTCGCCCGGCTCGGCAGGCACGCCGACGGAGCAGTCCTGGCACAGCTCCGGCCGCTCGTCCAGGAGGCGCCGCACCGCGGGGACCAGCAGCGTGCCGTGCGGGGCGTCGCCGCGGGCGAGCCAGGTCAGCTCCACGTCGGATCGGGAGAGGACGCGCTGCTTGTCCCGGGCGTCGGGCACCTCGATGAAGGCGTGGCCGGTGAAGCCGGCGGGGAGCGTCTCGAGGATCGCGCAGATCGCGGGCAGGGCCGTCTCGTCCCCGGCCAACAGCAGGCGCCGGGCGGTGCCGGGACGGAACTCGATCCCGCCGTAGTCGGGGCCGACGAGGCGGCGGTTCGGGCCGAGCATCGTGATCGTGTCGCCCACCTCGGCGGCGGCCGCCCAGCGGGCCGCGACCCCGGAGCCGGGGACGACGGGCTCCTCGAGGTGCAGGACCATGTCGATATCCAGCTCGGGGTCCTCCCCCAGGTTCCCGGGATGGCCCGCGCCGCGCATCTCGCGGATCGAGTAGGTGCGCATCCAGCCGCGCTCGGCGGTGTCGACCTGCAGCCAGTCGCGGTACCAGCCCGCGAAGGCGTCGGGGTCGGAGACGGCGTCGGGGCGCAGCGCGGCGAAGTGGTCCGCGCTCGCCTCGGGGCCCGGGATGATCAGCTTGATGCGCACGTCCAGCAGCGGCCCGCCCACGCCGAGGTGGCGCAACTCGGGGCTGGTCAGGGTCAGGCGCACGAGGTTCTCGCCCACCATGGTGCGGGCGCCGACCGTGAGGGTGAAGGCCAGCTGCGGACTCCCCTCGAGCGCGGGGACCAGCACGGGCTCCTCCGAGGCGCGGGCGGCGGTGCGGTGCTGGTCGGTGGCGACGGGCATGGGGTCCTCCTCGGACTCGTCGGCCGTGCCGGGGGCGGTTCCGGCGTCGGCCTGGCGTGCGGATTCGGGGTCGGTGCCGTCGGCGCCCCGGGAGGCGACGGCGTCGGGGGCGGTCTCCCGGCCCAGCGGCAGCACCATCGGGGTGCCGGTGACCGGGTCGGGGGCGATCAGGGCGTTGAGGGCGAAGACCTCCTTGACCATGGCCGAGGTGATCACGTCGGCCGGGGCGCCCTGGCAGTGGACGGTGCCGCGATGCACGGCGACGAGATGATCGGCGTAGCGGGCGGCGAGCTGGAGGTCGTGCAGCACGATCGCGACGGTGGTGCCGCGGGTGCGGTTCAGCTCGCTGACCACGTCGAGCACCTCGAGCTGGTGGGTGACGTCGAGATAGGTGGTCGGCTCGTCCAGCAACAGCACCTCGGTGCGCTGGGCGAGCGCCATGGCGATCCACACCCGCTGGCGCTGCCCGCCGGAGAGCTCGTCGAGCAGACGGCCCTCGAGCTCGTCGGTGCGGGTCAGTGCCAGCGCCTCGGCGACCGCCTGCTCGTCCTCGTCGCTCCACTGCGGGAACAGGCCTTGGTGAGGGTAGCGGCCGCGGGTGACCAGCTCCCGCACGGTCACCCCGTCGGGCGCGAGCGGGGACTGCGGTAGCAGGCCGAGCCGGCGGGCGAGCTCCTTGCCGCGCAGGGAGTGGATGTCGGCGCCGTCCAGCAGCACCGACCCCTGACGGGGCGGCAGCAGGCGCGACAGGCCCCGCAGCAGGGTCGACTTCCCCGAGCCGTTCGCGCCGACGATCATCGTCACCTTCCCCTCGGGGAGGGTCAGGTCGAGGTCCTCGACGACGACGCGCCGCTCGTAGGCGAGCTGCAGGTTCCGGGCGGTCAGATGGGCCACGGGATCACCTTCCACTTCCGGAGGTCTTCGAGCGCACGAGCATCCACAGCAGGAACGGCGCCCCGAGCGCTCCGGTGATGACGCCGGCCGGCATCTCGTGCCGGCCGAAGAGGTTCTGGCCCGCGACGTCGGCCGCGAGCACGAGCACGGCGCCGAGCAGCGCCGCGAGGAGGAAGCTGGGCCGGCCCGCGATCATCCGCGCGAGAGGTCCCGCGAGGAAGGCGACGAAGGCGAGCGGGCCGGCGACCGCGACGGTGAAGGAGCTCAGCAGCACCCCCACGATCACCAGCGCGATGCGGGTGGCGGGCACGGGCAGGCCGAGGCTGGTGGCGGTCTCGTCCCCCAGCTGCAGGATCCGCAGCCTGCCCACCAGCCCGGCGAGCAGTGGTACGAGCACCACCAGAGAGCCGGCCAGCACGGCGGCGCGCGGCCAGGTGGCGCCGGCGACGGAGCCGACCAGCCAGTGCATCGCATCCCCCGCCTGCTGGGACTCCATCCGGCTGAGCAGGTACTGGATCACTGCCGTGAAGCCAGCGGCGACCCCGAGGCCCACCAGCACGAAGCGGTCGTCGACCGCCCCGGCGCCGCCGGCCCCCGGACCGCCGGGTCGGTGCACCCGCGCCACCCACAGCACCAGCAGCGCGGTGCCGAGGCCGCCCAGCAGCGTCCACCAGAACAGCGCCATGCCCTGGGCGTCCAGCACGGCCATCGCCAGCACCGCGGCGGCGGAGGAACCGAGGGTCACGCCGATCACGTCGGGGCTGGCCAGGGGGTTGCGCAGCAGGGTCTGGAAGACGGTGCCGGATAGGCCCAGCGCCGCCCCGGCGAGGGCGCCGACGACCGCGGCAGGCAGGCGGTCGTCCATCACGATGAAGGAGACGCCGGGGATCTGCTCGCCGAGCACGGCCCGCACAGCGAGGTCGGCGTAGACGAAGGGGGTGCCCAGCAGCACCCGGGCGGTGAGGAGGCCCGCCACGGCCAGGACCAGCAGCAGCGGGAGGAGGAGGCGGCGCGAGGTCACAGGGCCACCCGCTTCCGGGTCCGGATCAGCACGAGGAAGACGGGCACGCCGAGCAGCGCGGTCATCACGCCGACCTGCACCTCGGCGGGCGGGGCGATGACGCGGCCGACCACATCGGCCAGCAGCAGCACCACGGGTCCGAGCAGCAGCGAGAGCGGCAGCAGGCGGCGGTGGTCCGACCCGACGAGCAGGCGCACCGCGTGAGGGACCACGAGGCCGAGGAAGCCGACCGGTCCGGCGAGGGAGACCGCCGCCCCGACCAGCAGCACGATGCCGACGCCGAGCACGACCCGGGTGCGGCCCACGTGGACGCCGAGCCCGGCGGCGGCGTCGTCGCCGAGGGCGAGGGCGTTCAGGGACGGGGCGGCGCCGAGCACGATCAGGGCCCCGATCAGGAGGGCGGGCGCGACGGCCGCGAGGTCCCCGAGGTCGCGGGCGCCGAGGGTGCCCACCTGCCACAGCCGCATCCTGTCCAGCGCCCCCTGGTCGAGGATCACGAGGGCGTGGACGAGGGAGCCGAGGCCTGCGGTGACGGCGGCGCCGGCGATCGCGAGGGTGACCGGGGTGGCGCCGGTGCGGCTCGCGGCGGCCAGGGCGTAGACGAGCACGGCCGCGAGGGCCGCGCCCATGAAGCCCGCCGCCACGAACTGGGTGACGCTCGAGAAGGAGAAGAGGTAGACGCCGGTGGCCACGGCCGCGGCCGCGCCCGAGTTCAGTCCGAGGATCCCGGGATCGGCCAGCGGGTTGCGGGTCATGCCCTGCAGCCCCGCGCCGGCGAGCGCCAAGGCCACGCCGACGGCGAGCCCGGCGAGGGTGCGCTGCAGGCGGCTGGCGAGGACTACGTGATCGGCGCTGCCCGGGTCGAAGGCGAGCACGGCCTGCCAAACCGCGTCGAGGGGGACGGTGCGGGCGCCCACCAGCAGGGAGAGCACGCAGGCGACCGCCAGGGCCACGAGAGCCCCGGCGGTCGCGAGCAGGGTGGGCCGGGAGGGCACCGCTCAGGCCTGGGCCGTCTGCGCGGCCTCGATCACGGAAGGGACCACGTTCTCGAGCGCCCAGGGCAGGCTCAGCACGCTCGCCGCGGAGATCGAGAGGGTCTGGTGGTCATCGGGGGTGAGGACGAGGGCGCCGCTGGCGACCGCGGGGATCTGCGCGAACAGCGGATCGTCCTGGAAGGTCTCGACGGTGTCGCCTGCGGCGGCCCAGGTGTACAGGACGTCGGAGACGAGCTCGTCGCCGCGCTCGGCGGACCAGTCGAAGTAGAAGGTGTTCTCGTCGGCGGTGTTCTCGGTGACGACCTCGGCCTGGGTCATGCCGAGCGCGGTGAAAAAGCGCGGGCGGGTGTCGCCGCCGGAGTAGATCGAGATGGTGTGGTCCGTGGTGGACAGGCTCGCGGCGATGAAGGTCGACCCGGCCACGGCCGGGTTCTCCTCGCCGACGGCGGCGAGGTCGGCGGTGAGCTGCTCGGCGAGCTCGGCGGCGGCGTCGCTGCGGCCGGTGGCGGTGCCGACGGCGGTCAGCACCTCCTCCCAGGAGGCGGTGTAGTTCGCGGCGAGCGGGCCGATGGTGGGGGCGATCTTGCTGAGGGTCGCGTACTCCTCCTCGGTGAGGCCGGAGTAGGCGGCGATGATCAGGTCCGGGGTCAGCGCGGCGATCTCGTCGGTGTTGACGCCGTCGGCCTCGGAGTAGGTGGTCGGGGCGTTCTCGCCGCCCCAGGAGGCGCCGAGCTCCTCGAGCTTCGCGTCAATCCAGTCGGTGGACTGGTTGTCGTTGCCGCCCCACTCGACCAGCGGCAGGCCGACGGGCACGATGTCCAGCGCGAGGACGGTGTCGGCGTTGACCCAGGAGACGGTCGCGATGCGGGTGGGCTCCGCGGCGCTCTCGGTGGTGCCGTAGAGATGCTCGACGGTCGCCGGGAAGGCGTCGGCAGCGGCGGAGCTGCCGCCCGCATCGGAGGCGCCGGTGCCGGCGACGTCGCCGCCGCTGCAGGCGGCGAGGGCAGGCAGCGCGAGGGCGGTGAGCACGACGGAGCGGCGCGTGAACGAGCTCGACATGGGGCGATCCTTCTCTCGGTACCCCCGGTCCAGGGGTAAGGCGAGCCTAACCTTATTACGCAACACTCGTGTTACTCAATTGCCGAGAGGGTCGTCGCGGCCTCCGACACGGACCCTCCGGACAAGCGTGCCGGTCACAGCCCCCGCACCCCGACGGGAATGCGTCTCAGATCACCCCGAGGATCAGTCGGTCAAGGCCGCCCCGTCCTCGCTGTCCGCACCCTCCGGATCCTCGGCGTCTCGAGGGTCCTCGAGCCCGTCGACCCCGGCCTGCCGGTACAGGGCGATGAACTCCCGCGCAGTGTCCGGTCCGATCATGAGGCGCAGCACCGGGGAGACCTCGTAGTCATCGCCCTGTTCGTCCAGCAGCCCGGCACGCTGGATCTTCGTGATCGAGGCGCGCACCTCCTTGGCGAAGCCGGCTTCGTCGGTGGAGGTGGTGCGGCGGTAGGCGGCCAGCGCCTGCTGGATCTCCGCCTCGGAGACGACGGTGCGCTGGCCGCGGGAGGACTGGGTGAGCAGCATCTGGCGCAACACGAGCAGCAGCACCGAGTCCAGACGGTTCATGCCGGTCAGGCGGCGCAACAGCTTGGGGGCGTCGGGGTCCTCCTCGCTCTGACGCACGAAAGCGACCTGGGCATCGTCGTCGATGATCAGCTCGAGGAAGAGGTCCGCGAGGCGCGCTTCGATCGCGGTGCGGTCGCGCAGCAGCTGGGCGTAGCGGCCGCCGTCGCGGCGCCCGTCAAGGAAGGGACCCTGGAGTAGGTGCACGAGCACGCGGCGGGACTCATCCACGAGGGCTGGCTGCGGGATGGAGGCCTCGAGGTCGGTGGTATCGGCGGTGTCCTCGACGGCCTCGGAGGTGGGGGCAGAGCTCATCACGGCCTCATACCTTACCGGCGGGATCGGTGCGGCCGACGGGGCGCACCGCGCGGCAATGTCGCGTCGAATTCCCCACCACGGGCCGACAGATGATGGAATCATCCCTGTAATCTGGATCACTCCGCACCGCCGGTGCGGTCTCTCTACCCCGAGGAGATTGCCGTGAACCTTTCCCGCAACCCGTGGGTCCTGATCATCGTCGTGGTGATCGTGGTCCTGCTCGTGATCGCACTGATCGCCGCGGGCGTCGCCGCGTCGAAGAAGAAGGCCAAGCAGCAGGAGGAGGACCGCCGTCGGGCGGCCCAGATCCGCGATGAGACCCAGCAGCAGGAGCACCAGATCGCCGAGCGCGACCTGGCCGTGCGGGAGCAGGAGATCGAGGCCGATCGGGCTCGCCTGGACGCCGAGCGCAAGGCCAAGGAGGCCGAGCAGGAGCAGCTGGCGGCGGAGCGTCAGCGCAACGAGGTCGATCGCGAGCGCGCCTCCGTGGATGAGGAGCGCACCGCGCTGCAGGATCGTCGCGCCGAGGCGGATCGTCTGGATCCGGACGGCGCGCACCGCGACCAGCGGTACGAGCAGCACGGCCGTCACGAGCAGCTCGATGAGCACCAGCAGCACGATGGCTACGACCAGCGTGATGGCTACCAGCAGGACGGCCTGGACCATGAGGTCCCCGCTCAGAACCGGGTGGACTCCGATGCACCGCGCGCCGAGGGCCACGGTCGCCGTGCCGCCCATCCCGCGCAGGACAGCCTGACCGGCCACGAGGAGCACGGCCAGCGCGGCTCCGTGACCGCGAACGCCGATGAGGGCTTCGGCCGCCCCGGCGACCGCCGCGACCACGACGCCTACCAGCAGGACGGCCTCCAGCAGGATGGCTACCAGCAGGACGGCCTCCAGCAGGATGGCTACCAGCAGGACGGCCTCCAGCAGGATGACCGTCAGCGCGACGGCTACCTGCAGGACGGCGACGGCCACGGCGTCGACGGCAACGAGCCGCGTCGCTGAGCTGACTGATCCGCACCACAGGCGGCCCGGGCACCCCACGGTGTCCGGGCCGTCTGCTGTCCGCGGGCCGTAGGCCCGATGAGCGATATGGGGCCGGTGCGGGACACTGGGCCGATGAGCACGCCGCGCACCCGGATGGATGACCTCACCGTCGAACGCGTCCTGCGGGTGGTGGAGGCGATCCCGCCCGGCCGCGTCGCCGCCTACGGGGAGATCGGAGCGATCGTCGGGGTGGGGCCGCGCCTGGTGGGGCGGATCCTGCGAGAGTGGGGCTCGTCGGTCCCGTGGTGGCGGGTGACGAACCACCAAGGGGATCATCCGCTGCTGGAGCGAGCGCTGCCGCACTGGCGCGCGGAAGGGATCGTCGTCGCACCAAGCGGGCGCGGATGCCGGATGGCGGAGTTCGGCGCGGACCTCACGGCGCTGCGTGAGGCTGCGCGACCGCGCCTGGAGCAGCTTACGGAGCCCTCAGCCCCCGAGTCCGCAGGCCCTCACGCGGCCGGCAGGTCCTCGAGAAAGTAATAGGTGGGCACGAGCGCCGCGTAGTCGGTGCCGTCGAGCTCGTGCCAGGTCACCACTTCGGTGGAGCCCTCGCGGCGCTGCGCATGCTGGGTGGCGAGGAACATCAGGCCGATCACGCTTGCGAGCCCCTGGCTGGCCGGGTGCTCGCGCAGAACCTCGCCGATGCTGGCCTGGCCGCTGCGGCCGCGCACGGCGTTGACGTCCCCGGTGAGGCCGGCGATGTCGATGTCGTTGGTGCGCACAAGATCCTGCAGCACCTCGACGCTGAGGGTGGTGGCGTCATGCACTTCGGCCTCGGCGGGGGCGCCGGGGTCGGTGGGGTCCTTCAGACGGTGCTGGGAGACGGAGGACAGCTGCACGCGCGAGAGGTCCAGCTTCAGGGGGAACGGGGCGCGGGTGGGCACCTCGTCCTTCTGGGCGAGTGCGAGGCCCTGCGCCTCCTGCAGTGCCTCGAGCAGCACCCGGTGCTGGCGGAAGTCCTGGGAGCGGACGAAGCGGGCGAGCGAGCGGTACAGCTCGGTCTTGACGTCCAGCACCTCCTGCGCCGGTTCGTACAGGTCGCTGAAAACATTGGCGAGGCGCTCGCGCTCCTCGCGGCGCAGGGAGCGGGCGAAGTCGCGGTCGAGCAGGCGGTCCACGAGCTCCTGGGCGGTGCGGGTCTGCACCGGGTCGTTGAGCATGCGGAAGAACGCGGTGAAGGTGCGGCCGACGGTGGACTGGCCCAGCAGGTCATCACCGGCCAGGAGCTGTTCGAGGATGTCGCCGCGCGACCCCTCCGGGGAGAGGATCTGCTCGCGCAGGTGCAGGTCCACGGCGCGCAGGTCCTCGCGATACTGCAGGAAGTCGCCGGAGAGCTCGGAGGCGATCTGCAGGATGTCGCGCAGGGTGTCCAGGCTCGCCTCGGTGGAGGGCAGCAGCAGCTCCCCCTCGGCGAGGTCGCGGATCTCCTGCTCGATGCGTTCGCGGCGGCGCTGCAGATCCGCCAGCCGCACATCCCGGTCGGTCTCGGTCTCCTGGGCCAGGCGCTCGAACTGCTGGATCACCAGGGCTAGGCGGGACTCGGTGGTCGTGGGGCGGTGCTCCTGCAGCGAGGCGATGAACTGGATCGCATCGATCGTCGCGGGGGAGGGCTCGAAGGTGGTCTCGGTGCGCTGCGGGTCATCGCGCCGGGTCAGGTAGCCCTCGCGCACCCAGGCATCGACGTACTCCGCGGCGGTGCGGCCGGAGCGCCCCGGCTGCTCACGGGGGTCGCCGGGGTGCTCGGCGTCCGCGTGCTCGGTGCCGGGATGCCCTGCGTCCGCATGCACTGCGTCGGCATGCTCGGCGTCGGTGTCATGCAGAAGCGCCAGGTGGGTGCCCACGCGGGCGACGAGCTCGCTGCGGGGCAGGCGCCGGTCCCCCGCGGGGAACACGGCCTGCAGGATCGCGAGCACGGCCGGGGCCTTGGTTGCCGCGAGCAGACGCCACGTGGAGGCGCGGCGCAGCTGCTCATAGTCCTCCTTGCGCGCGGCGACGGCGTCGCGGCGGCGCGCAGGCGGGCCGGGGTCCAGGGGCGAGGTCACGGGGAGGGAGTCTACCGGCGGCATGAGTTATCCACAGTGGCCCCAGAGGAGAGGCACAGCTCATTACACTCATAACACGCTCATAACACGCATAGGGAAGAAAGATGATATGAGCGTGCCATGAGACGTGGCATGAGAGGCGGGCAGCGTGGAAACCCAGGAGTTGGTCGACGACCTCCGTCGTCGCGGAGTCGAGACCACACGTGTGGAGCTCAAGGCTGCCGCAGGCGGGCTGCCCAAGTCGACGGTTGAGACCCTCAGCGCTTTCGCCAACGCCCGAGGCGGAACTCTCTTGCTTGACATCGACAACGACCTTCGGCCTGTCGACGCAGATGTCGAGGCGCTGCGCGATGCGCTATCACGGATGGCGTCGACAGATCTCGTGCCACCCTTGCGGGGAGAGATCGACATCGAGGTGATCGACGGGAAGCATCGGATCGTCCGGTTCGATGTGCCAGAAGTCCCTCTCGAGGACAAGCCCTGCTATGTCTCGACGCGAGGCCGGCACCACGGCTCCTTCATCCGATCAGGAGAGGGGGATCATCGCCTCACGCGACGGTGAGCTGTTCCCGACGCTCGCAGGCCTCCTCACCTTTGGCCAGTACCCGCAGCAGTTCTTCCCGCAGCTCTTCGTCTCCGTTGTCGTCTATCCGGGGACAGCGGCCGGAGAGCTCGGCCCTTCCGGCGAGCGCTTCCTCGACAACAGGTCGATCGACGGGCCGCTTCCCCTCATGGCTGCTGAGGCGATCTCGGCACTGACCCGCAGCATGACCCGGGCCTCTGTCATGCAGGGTTCTCTCCGGGAAGACCGACTCGAGTACCCCATCGAGGTGGTCCGCGAACTGGTCGTCAACGCCCTTATGCACCGCGACTACTCACCGATGTCTCGCGGAACTCAGGTGCAGGTCGAGCTCTTCGCGGACCGCTTGGTGGTCCGTAGCCCCGGCGGGCTCTACGGGCCCGTCGACCCCGACGACTTCGGCGCCCCCGACGTCTCATCGAGCCGTAATGCGCTTCTGGCAAAACTCCTGTCGGAAACTCGCCTGTCCGATTCATCGCTGTTCGTCGCTGAGAACCGCGGCTCTGGGATCCCCACCATCATGCGCTCCCTGAATGCCGCAGGGATGTCGCCCCCGCGTTTCAACGTCACGCTGCGCAAAGTTGAGGTGACGGTTCCCCACCACGCGCTGCTCACCGACGAGGCGCTCGATTGGGTCACCTCACTGGGGGAGGGCGGCCTCACGCCTCCTCAGCTGCAAGCTCTCGCTGTCTTGCGCACCGGGGCATCGGTACGGAATCAGACGCTGCAAGGGTGGGGCGTACATCCGGCTGACGCCACCAAGGAGCTCACAAACCTTGTTGCGCGCGGACTCGCACGGAAAGTCGGGGACCGCAGAGGGGCCTCGTACGTTCTAGCCGACGCTCATGCCTCGCCTGACACCGATCAAACTCCCCCGAAGCGGCCGATCTCGCCAGATCCTGATCGCAGCGTTCCAGCTGTAGCAATCAATCGGACGTCGCGGCAGCAGCAGATCCTCGCACTGCTCGACCATGAGACACCTGTGAAGGCTGCAGAGATCACCGAAGCCCTCGGCTGCTCCTATAGCGCCATCATCAAGGACCTCAATGCGCTCATCGAGTCAGGAAACGTGCGGGCTACGGCGCCGGCCCGCAGCCGACGCCGGGCATACCGGCTGACGAACCCCGCGTAGCACGTCGGCCCACAGGATGCTGCTCCACGCCCCCCGTCCCGGGTACCCTGGGTCGGGAACGTTCACGGACCCCTCGGTCCTTCGCTGCGACTGACACCCGACGCAGCGGGGCCGCAAGGACCTGCACCGCCCAGACCAGGAGACGACTCGCCGATGAGCACCCCGCATCCCGCCCATCCCGCTACCACCGCCCCCGAGACCCCCACTGCCGCCCCGGACATCTGGTGGGAGGAGCTGCCGGCGGGCCGCAATCGTCTGCCCGGCCGCGCCCACCTGCACTCGAGTGCTCCCGCGTTGAACCTCGATGGCACCTGGGCTTTCCGCTACGGCACCCGGGCCGATGGCGCGGACCTCGGCGAGGAGACGACGATCCAGGTGCCGGGCCTGTGGCAGCTGCAGGGTCATGGCGCCCCGCAGTACACGAACGTCATCTACCCGATCCCGCGGGATGTCCCGCATGTGCCCGATGAGAACCCCACCGGGCACTACTCACGCACCCTCGAGGTGCCCGCGGACTGGGCGGAGGCGCTCACCGACGGTGCCCGGCTGCTGCTGCGCTTCCAGGGCGTCGACTCGGCGGCGAAGATCTGGATCGACGGCGCGGAGATCGGCGTGACCTCCGGCTCGCGCCTCACCCAGGAGTTCGACGTCACCGAGGCGCTGAGCGCACCCGGCGAGCACCTGCTGGAGGTGCGGGTGGTGCAGTGGTCGGTCAACACCTACGTCGAGGACCAGGACATGTGGTGGATGTCCGGGATCTTCCGCAGCGTGGACCTGCTGCTGCGCCCCACCGGCGGCATCCATGACCTGGTGACCGACGCGGACTTCGATCCCGCGACCGGGCACGGCACCGTGCGAGCCACGGCCTATGGGGCCGACGGGCAGCCCGTCCCCGCCACCATCTCCATCCCGGCGCTCGGCATCGAACAGCCCACCGCGGAGGAGCCGTTCGAGGTCGGGCAGGTCCAGCCGTGGTCGGCGGAGGTGCCGCACCTGTATGAGGCGACCGTCGCGACCGAGACGGAGACGGTCACGCTGAAGCTGGGCTTCCGCCGCGTCGAGGTGGACGGGGACATCTTCCGCGTCAACGGCGAGCGGATCGTGTTCCGCGGCGTGAACCGGCACGAGGTCGATTCCGTGGTGGGCCGCACCCAGCACGTGGAGAACCAGGATCTCGATGCGGCGCTCATGAAGCAGCACAACCTCAATGCCGTGCGCACCTCCCACTACCCGCCGCATCAGCGGTTCCTCGAGGTGTGCGATGAGGTGGGGCTGTATGTGATCTGCGAGGGCGATTTCGAGACCCACGGCTTCCACGCCGATTCGACCTGGGGTGAGGATCCGACGGGCGCCGCCGAGGGCCCGGCCCGCAATCCCCTGTTCGAAGAGTCGCTGGTGGAGCGGTCGGAGCGGTTCGTGCGCCGCGACCGCAACCATCCCTCGATCGTCATGTGGTCGATCGGCAATGAGGCGGCCTCCGGGCCGGTGACCGAGAAGATGGTCGCTGCGGTGCGGCGCACCGATCCCACCCGCCCGGTGATCTACGAGCAGGATTACGCCGCGGAGTACGTGGACGTGTTCTCGCTGATGTATTCCACGATCGAGGAGTCCGAGCAGATCGGGCAGCGCAAGCTCAGCGCGGAGTACCAGGAGAAGCTGTCGGGGATGCTGCGGGGGTTCGCCCTGGATGTCCCGGAGGGGCATTTCGCGGATCCGCCGGCGATGCACAAGCCGTTCTTGTGGATCGAGTACGCGCATGCGATGGGCAACGGCGCGGGCTCGCTCAAGGAGTACATGGAGCTCACCGAACGCTACCCGGCGCTGCACGGCGGCTTCATCTGGGAGTGGATCGATCACGGCCTAGTGACCACCGACGCCGAAGGTCGGAAGATCTACGGCTACGGCGGGGATTTTGGCGAGCGGCTGCATGATTCGAACTTCGTGGCCGACGGGCTGGTGCTGCCGGACCGCACCCCCTCCCCCGCGCTGCTGGATGCCAAGCACCACTACTCCCCGGTGCGCCTTGAGGTGCAGCCAGGCCGCGCGAGGATCGGCAACCGGTACGCCTTCCGGGACCTCACCCATCTGCGAGCGGAAGTCTCGGTGGATGCGCAGCGCACCTGGCAGGCGCTCGACCTGCCCGCCATCGCCCCCGGCCAGGACGCGGAGATTCCACTGCCGGGGCACGACGGGGCGGTGACGACGGTGCGCCTGGTGACGCGCGAGGCCGAGGGCCCCGTGCCGGCCGGGCACCTGGTGGTCAGCGCCGACCACGTGGATGCGCAGCGCCTGGCGGTCCAAGTGGCCGGGGATGCGCCGACGGGCATCGCGCCGCAGCAGGAGGCCGATGGCACCTGGAGGGTGGGCGCCGCGCGCTTCGATGATCTGGGGCGCCTGGTGGGCCTGGACGAGCAGGAGATCCAGCACGCCGGGGTGGACCTGTACCGCGCCCCGGTGGACAACGAGCGTGCCCGCACCCGCTACCCGCTGGAGGCGCGCTGGAAGCGGATCGGCCTGGACCACGCTCGTCGGCGCCTGGTAAGCATCGGCGCCGAGGGTGAGGAGCTGGTGGTGCGCTCCCGCGTGGGCCTGGACGGCTCGAAGCTCGGGGCGGATGTCGTGGAGCGTTGGCGCGGGGATGCGGAGGGCGTGGCTCTCACCGTGACCGTTACCCCGGTGGATTTCTGGCCCGAGTCGCTGCCGCTGCCGCGCATCGGCTGGTCCTTCGCGCTACCCGCGGCCCCCGACCAGGTGGCCTGGGAGGGGTATGGCCCGCATGAGTCGTACCCGGATACCGGTGGTGGCACCACCTTCGGCTCCTGGTCGGCGAGCCTGGCGGACTTCCAGGTGCCCTACGTTTTCCCGCAGGAGAACGGCAATCGGGCCGGGACCGTGCGGGCCACCCTGAGCGGCGGCAGCGGCGGCCTGGAGATCACGGCGCCCTATGGGCTGGGATTCCTTGCCCGGCCGTGGTCCACCGCGGAGCTGGATCGGGCGGCGCATGATGGCTCGCTCACGCCCGATGGCCTGACCTGGGTGACGCTTTCGGCGGCGCTGCAGGGCGTGGGCTCGGCAGCCTGCGGTCCCGAGCCGCTGCCGCAGTACGTGCTGAGCGCCCGCGAGGAGACGTTCCGAGTGCACCTGCGGCCGCTCGAGTCCTGAACGGCGCGCCCCGGGCCCAGGGTGAGTGGACATCACCGATACCCTGGGTCCGGGCGTCGTCGGGGCGCCTGAGGACGCATAGGACGTAGGGGACACATGACGCAGGGATACGGTTCGGATCCGCAGCAGCAGGGACAGTGGGGCGGCGCGGGGCAGAGCCCGCCACCGGCTCCGCCGCAGCAGGACCCCTGGGGCCAGCCCCGTTACCGTGTGAGCACCCCCGATGGTCGGGGGTCTGGTCGCTCGGCCGGGTATGGCTTTGTTGCCCTGCCATTCATGGTCCGGGGGGTGTTGCCGCCCGGTCGAGAGACACGCGTTGACCGCTG